>JAKQXK010000168.1 GCA_029561505.1 Spirochaetota bacterium
GGTATCAATTACCCGTACCACCTGGTTATGGCGAGGCAGGGGTAGGCAAAGCCGTGTTCAGCGTCAGTGCGTTTATGGACGTTTTATGAAAGAACGCTTTGCGTTCTTTCATAAAACTAGTTGATCATGCCCCACAGCAGATCGATATTCGTCTGAGCAGGGTTATGGCCCTCATTCAGAAATTCGCGATAATCAACTTGAACTCCCCAATCGCGCAAGAAGTCGCGGCACTCGGGAGCCTGTTTCTGAACGCGCGGTGCATCTTTTTTGCCGCCCACGGTCAGTATAACTTTCTTACTGCGGGTCAATTCTGCATAACGCTCACGGCGCTGGTCGGGGTTTAGCATCGGGTCGGGCATAAAAAACTGCGGATAAAAATTGCCTTTCATGCTGATGACGCCAGCATAGTCGAAATAATTCGCTTCTTTGTCGCCCATCATTTCGTTGTAGTGGATGCTTTGAATAAAACTCGCAATCGCAGTAAAGCCACCGGCTGAAAAGCCACTAAGAAACACTTTGTTGCCATTCGCGACGCCCGACGCAACCAGCTGCTGCAGTATCAGATTCGCCGCACGCCGCGAATCGTCAAAGCCTTCAACGTGATCGCCCGAAAGCGACCACCAGTTCTGCATGCTCAGCAGAATAACTCCCTTCGCCGCTGCGCCTTTAGCGAGAAAGTCGGCGCCTTTTTTATGCAGCTTCTTGTCGCGCGAATTGCCATGAAAAAAAACAACCACCGGAGCCGCAGCGCTTACCCCCGGCGGAATAATCAGCGTACTTTCAACGCCCGCTTTAGCGAAAAGCGCATTCTCAAGCTTTACCGAGACCGTGTAACGCCCGGCTTTGAACTGCGTGATCGCTGCGGTCACGCCCGATACCGCGTGTGCGCCGAAGGCCTTTACCGGGTTCAGCGCAAGCGCGAGAATAAATAGTGCATAGAGTCTCATATGCCAGCCAGTATCGGCGGCGACAGGCTGCGAAGCGAAAAAATCAATATACCATGCTCAGGCCAAACCAGCCGCGGGCGCCCGAGGTCTGGTAAAGCGAGATATGCTGCCATTTTTGATTGAGCAGGTTCTCACCGCGAATGAATGCCTTCACCGATGGCAAAAGGCTCTTTTCGATGCCCGCCCCCAGAAGCAGATAACCTGAAAGCTCCCTGGTCTGCAGCGTGGTGGTATCGGTTTCCCGCCTGACGTGAACGTACTTGAGCTCGACGCTGAAATCCCAGGTGTTGGGCGTGTAGTGCAGGCGCGTGAATAGCGACAACGGCTCGCGCAGCGAAGCAGCGTCGACGAAATATTCCGCAGCAAAACAGGTGTCATGATAGAAGTCATCGCCGAAATTCTGCGCGAGCGAAGCTTCAGCTGTCACCGCGCGGTAGTTCATCGGCGCAAGTTCGATCAGCCCCGTTGCGGTGTTCAGTCTACGGTCGAAATAAACCGGGTAGTTGATGAGGCCCGCTGAAGCTTTCACGTGCGTCTCTTTCGTGATACGAAAGTTGTTTTTTGCCGCGAGCCGCCACTGGTCTTCGGCCTGAAAAAAACGATAGGGGGATTGATAAACCGGCGAAAAGAAATAGCGATCAAATTCGGGTATCTGCCCCGTTCGCTCAAATTCAAGCGTGCCCTGGTACCCGGGATAGAAGAAATCGAGCGCGACGCGCGGCCCTATGATTGGCTGCATCGCTTGTGCGAAAAAAACTTTAGCACCGACGGTGAGGTCGATCTGCAGCGCCTGCTGGTCTGCGCCGATGAGAAACCGTGCGAGCGGAAAAACATTGCGTGCTTCGGCGTTTCCGGCGCGGTAATATTGCGGCAGCGCCGTTGTGTAATCTGTGTTTTCACCGTACCAGAGGTTCGCCGCGAGCGTGAAGGCATTGCGTTCGCCAAAGATATATTGCCATTCAACCTGAGCCTTGATACTCTTGAAGTCAGCGTCGCGTGTGCTGGTCGCCCCGGTTTGCGTGACCGTACCCTTGCCGAGTGAACCCGTAAGGCCCGCTGTCAGGCGCTGGTTGTCGCCGGGCCGCACCAGATTTTCCCATTGAAAGAGACCCAGTTTCTTGTTTTCTTCGCCAAACAGCGTATTTGTCTGCAGGCCACGCGCGGTTTCCAGGTATTCGGTACGCAGCAGCATCTTGTACGATTGCGAGAAATTGAGTTGCCCCAGAAGTTTCAGTGCATCGTGCGACAGTGCTGAATTCGTGACCGTATTTTTTCCGAAGGCTTCATAGTCATATTTATTGCGACGGTAATCGATCAGGTATGCGCCAAATTCGTCTTTTTTTGTGATGAAGATCTGCGCACCGAGAGCATTCTGCGTGCCGTATTCTGCCCGAATCAGCGCCTTGCGCTCTAGCTGGCGCGTGCCCTGTTTTTCTTTCACGGTCAGGGCGCGCACTTCGTCTTCCCAGCGTGAGAGCTGTCCGTCAGAGATCTTGGGCAGCTCAATTTCGCTTTTGCGCGGCGGTGCATACTGTTCGTCTTCACCCTCAACAGTCGCATCTTTTTCTGCTATGTCTTCGCCCTTCGCATCGGGTTTCGGCGTATTTTTTCTACCCTTGTCTTTGTTCAGGTTCAGTTCATCTTCAATATTGAGGCCAGGAGTACCCTTTTGTGCCTGCAGCGCGATCGCGCCTGCGAGGGTAGCCACCAGTACGCTTCGGATAATATTATGGTATTGCTTCATGGTGATGTGTGAGAGAGAAATCCCCATTTGCGACACGCTGTAAAGTAGAGCGGCGCACCGGGCGCTTTGGCCCGGTTTTTTTACTGCCGGCAGATAGACAAAACAGCCGAAATTGAAGAAAGACATGGCCGACGCGCAAGATACGGGAAGGGCACGCAAAACGCGCAATCTGCTCTTCGAGCAGGCGCTTGAGGCCGAAAAAAAAGGCGACCTGAAGGCCGCCCTGGAGAAATATAAGATGGCGCTGCAAATCGACCAGAATTTCTTCGACGCCTGGCTGAACGCCGGCGCGATCTACACGCGGCAGGGCAAAGGTGACAAGGCGATCACGTGCTACCAGCGGGCGCTGGTTTCGAAAAATGACGTGCGCGCCCACTATAACCTTGCGGTTGAGTATTACAAAAAATCAGACTTTACAGAATCAGAAAGAGCCCTCAAGGCAGTGCTCAAACTCGACACGCGTTACTTAAACGCGCACCTGCTTCTGGGTTACGTCTATGGCAAGACAGGCCGAAACGACAAGTCAGAAATTTCGATTCGCAATGCGTTGAAAATTGATCCGCAAAACTACCAGGCTCAGACAGCGCTCGCGCTGCTCTATTTTCACACAGACAGGCCAGAACTCGCTCTGCGCCAGGTCAACATTCTGCTCACAAAGTCGCCAGAAGATAAGGTTTTGCTTGGGCTTTCTGCGAAGATTTCGCTCGTCGGCGGTGATCTGCGTCAGGCCGCAGCCGGCTTCAAAAAGGTAGCTGCGCGCGACCCCGAACTTAAGAAATTCTACGAATCTCTGCGCAGCGAAGTGCCGCAGGCGAAGAAGAAAAGCATCAGACAGAAGCGCGAAAAAATCGAGACGCAGCAAAAAAAGACAGCGAAAGATATGCTTGACCTCTCGCTCTTGCAGTTTTTCGACGGTGAGCCCGAGCATGCGCTGGCGACTCTCGAAAAACTCACCGCCGCGCTCGAGGCAAAGAAGATCAAGAAGCCTTAGGTGCGAAACAGCTCACTTTCACTCAAACGCCGTCAATACCAGAAGAGCATCATTTCGCTCTTGAACATCGAAGATGCGATCGCGCGCGTTCAAGAGCTGATCGACGAGATATTCACCGACACACGTTCGATCGTACTCTACTGGAACGATGCCGCCGGTGCGTTTATTCCGGTGAAACCCGAAGACCGTGACGAGAACCTGAAATTCCGCATTTTCGATGATTTTATGCTGTGGCTGGGCGAACAAGATCGCATTTTCAGCCGGCATGATTTTGAGCATGGCAAGAAGTTCGCGGTGGTGCGTGATGCGGCGCTCGACTTTTTCAAAATCACCGGGGCAGAGATTCTTGTACCCTTTAACCTCAATAAATCTGTCTTGGCGCTTCTCTACCTGGTAGGCCGCGAGGGTGGTAAAGCTTATACAAAAAAAGAGCTGCGGTTTCTGCTCGAGATTCGCGACATCACGACGGTTTCCCTTTCAAATGCGGCCCTGTACGAACGCCTGCACGCGATGCTGTTTCACCTTGAAGAGAAGGTGAAAGAGCGTACAAGTGAACTTTCGAACGCGCAGGCGCAGTTGATTCAGCAAGAGAAAATGGCGAGCCTCGGCGTTATGGTTGCGGGTATCGCGCATGAAATTAATACTCCAACCTCGATTGTAAGTGGCGCGACGGAAAATCTCAACAGTAACCTGCAGCTCATCATCAGCGAAATCGTCGCCGACCGTATACCCCCCGAACCGATGCGGCGCCTTCTCACCGAAGCGCAGCGGGCGCGAGACCTCAAAGACACCAAGATGCTCAGCGCGACAGAAAAACTGCGCACAGTGCGTGAAATCGTTGCGCAGCTGATGGCTGCAGGTTCGCTCGCAGAAAATGATGCGCGTGCCCGGGCCGATTTTCTGATAGAACTCGGCCTATACCGCGACGAGTCACTTATCAGACTCACCGCAACAGCTGCCGAGCAGGAGTTCGTGATTTTTCGCGCGCTCGTCAACATCGACAAGAATTTGCGTAATATGCGCTTTGCGCTTTCTTCGATTCTGAGCATCGTCAAAGCGCTCAAGCACTATTCACACCGTGACCAGGCAGAAGCCGAGAACATCGACGTACGCGAGGGTGTCGACAATACTGTGATGGTATTTCATAATCAGCTGAAGCATGGTGTGCAGGTTAACCGGCACTATGAAAACGTTTCAAAGATTACGTGTAACCCCGGCGAGCTGAACCAGATTTACAGCAACCTGCTCGTGAATTCGGTACACGCGATGCAGGGCACAGGGGTCATTGATATAATTATCAGGGAGCGCTCGCTCGACGCGGTGCTCGACCCCAAGAACGTGCACGACGACAAGAAACTCGAAGCGCTTTTGTCAGACAAACCGGTGAACCGTTATGTGTTTATCACCCTGCAAGATTCAGGCCCCGGGATTCCCGAGACGCTGCAAATGAAGATTTTCGACCCCTTCTTTACGACCAAGGCGCCAGGCGAGGGTACTGGACTCGGGCTCGGTATCATTCGCAACGTGGTGCTCAAGCACAAGGGTCTGCTCGCATTCTCAAGCCAGCCGGGTTGCACCCGCTTTACGATTGCGCTGCCGGTCTTGCACGAGCCTCTGCCTTAATCTGCCAGAGAGCGCCGCTGTGAGCGGGGTCTACGCCGATTCAGCGGCCATAACGGCCTTGATGCGCTCGGTACCGACCCGGTTCACGAAATCGCCAAAACGCTCTGTCGGTGCACTTTCGGCCTTCCAGAAGGCGAATGCGCGGTCGAGATGCGCCGGCAGATCATTCATCTGAATTTTTTGCAGCACCGCTTCGCCGACGCGAGTGCCGGCGTGGTTGCCACCGAGAAAGATTGCATACTTTCCGCCATTCTGCTGGCCCACAATACCAATTTCGGCAGAATAGGGCCGGGCGCATCCGTTGGGGCAACCGGTCATTCTCACAAGGGGAGCGCGATCCATCAGGTTATGCTTTTCAACGAGGCGGTTTAAGTCTCGCATCACATGCGGAAAATACCGTTCGCTTTCGGTAAGCGCAAGCGCGCAGGTCGGCAGCGAAACGCACGCAAGCGCACGACGGTAGAGTGCGTTCGGGCGGCTGGTGTTGATGCCGTGCGCCTTGAAAATATGAATCAGTTCGTTGCGCTGCTTTTCTGTCATGTCAAGAAACAGAAGATCCTGATCGGGGGTTACCTGTACGCTGATGCCAAGTCTGGCGACCACTAGCTGAATCGCGGTCTTCAGGCGATAACCTGGAATATCTTTGATGCGTCCCGTGGTTATGTAGAGCCCAAAGTTGTAGAGACCGTTGGCTTTGCGCACAAACCCGTGGTACTC
>JAKQXK010000182.1 GCA_029561505.1 Spirochaetota bacterium
CACGGGCCGCGGGTTCCCGGCTGAACCTTCAACATCGAACGAATTGGGTCTGCCTTTCTGAGCGTTTTTGCTGCAGCCCTGTCTGTAATTTTGTATATTACCTGATCTAAGATGGGCTTCAGCGGTACGACATTACTCGAAGAACTGAAAAAGCTCTATATTCTTGAGCGGCGCGAATTCTTTAGAATCATCGGCTTTGGCATCGTTCAAGGCATACTGGGCCTCATAGTGCCGATAGCTGTTGGCAATCTCATCAACGCGGTTTCGTTTGGCGGCCTTTTGCAGCCTGTAGTCATTTTGACCGTTATTCTCATGAGCTTTCTGCTCGCGGGGGCAACGGTACGCATTCTGCAGGTGTGGTTCATAGAGATTTTGCAGCGCAGGCTCTTCGCGCGAACAGCGCTGGCCGCAAGCAGAGCTGCAATGGTCGCCACGACTGGTCATGAGCGCGACAAAATGAACTATTTCGTCGAACTCTTTGCCTTGCAGAAGAATCTCGTCTCGTTGCTGACCGACGGCGTCACCTCGCTCATCGCGGTGGCAATTGGTATGTTTGTCATTGCACTGTACCACCCCTACTTCATTTATTTCAATATTTTTCTTATTCTGACTGCAGGTTACTTCGCCGGATACTTTCTCGCAAAAAGGGGCTTCGGGCCCAGTTACGCCGAATCAGACAGCAAATACCGTATTCTTCACTGGCTGCAAGAAACCGCGGTAAAGAAAGGCACGAATGCGCGCAAAGCTGAAGAAGGTCGTTTTGAAGACTTAAGCCGTGACTATCTGCAGAAGCGCGCCAATCTTTTCACGATTGTGTTTCGCCAGCATGTCGCGATGGTCGCCATTTATGTGGTCGGCAACGGCATCGTGCTGATTCTCGGCGGCTACCTGGTGCTCAGAAAAGAGATGAGCCTCGGTCAACTCGTCGCAGCCGAGATTATCGTCTCGGGCATGCTGAACGCACTCTCAAAATTCGGTAAATATTTCGAAAGCCTCTTCAATGTGAGCGACGCCCTTCTGAAGCTGCGGCAGCTCGGTTCAGCAGGGCTGACGTACGCCGATCAGCAGACTATTCAACCCCAGCATTTTGCCGAATACCTGCACCCCCGCTGGCAGGCGATGAACATGCGCTGGTATTTCTTTTCTGCGGCGGCGCTTCTCGTGGTTATGGCATTCTTGCCCTGGCAGCAGACCTCGCACGGCGAAGGCCGTGTCGTCGCATTTGCGCCCACCGACAGACAGCAAACTATTGAAGCCCCCGTTGCCGGCCGCATTGTACACTGGCACGTTCACGAGGGGTCGCTCGTCAAGAAAGGCGACCTGCTGGTAACCATCTCTGACCTTGACCCGCAGATTACCGAGAGGCTCGAGCAAGAGAGATTTGCGCTGACAGACCGCATGCGCGCAGCCCGAAGCCGTGTCGATTCGGTTGAGTCAAGGGTCACTTCAATGCAACTTGCGCGAAGCGAGGCGATGAGCGCCGCTGAAAACCGTGTCGCCATGTCGAGTGAACGTGTGAGGCAGGCGCAACAGTCGGTTGCTGCAACCGAAGCGGCTCTTGACACGGCTCGCGCCAACTTTGAACGACAGAAATCACTGTTCGAACAAGGGCTCACTTCGCAGCGTAACGTTGAGCTTGCAGAGCTTGAATTCAAACGCGCCAAAACCGAAGAGCAGCGCGCCGTGGCAGGCCTCAAATCAGCAGAAGAAGAAAAAAAGGCGATGAAGCGCGACGCCAACCGAATCGCGCGCGACGCCGACGCCGCAATAAACGATGCGCGCGCCACGATGCAGAGCGCACGTTCTGAACTCGCGCGCAGCAACGAAGATCTGCCGCGCATCGAAATGCGCCTTTCACGCCAAAAAACGCAAGAGGTTGTTGCGCCCAAAGATGGCGTCATCACGCGTCTGCTGGTGTCGCATGAAGCTGAATTTGTTAAAGAAGGCAAAGGCCTGTGTATTCTCATACCCGAATCAGGCCGCCGCGCAGTTGAACTCTGGATAGACGGTAACGACATTCCGCTGCTGCGCGATGGGCGAGAAGCCCGCATCATGTTTCAGGGCTGGCCGGCGCTGCAGATTTCGGGTTGGCCCGAAGGTGCATACGGCACTTTCCCTGCGAAAGTGAAGTTCGTCGACAACGCCGACGACGGTCACGGCAAGTTTCGCGTGCTGCTGGTTCCCGATGAAAAACCCGGCGAAGCGTGGCCCGAAGCCGGGCTCTTGCGCCAGGGTATCAGGGCGCGCGGTTGGGTGTTCTTGAACCGTGTATCCGTCGGTTATGAGCTCTGGCGTAAGTTCAATGATTTTCCGCCTGAAATACCCGAAGACATGCGGAGCAAAAAGTGAAAAGGCGGTTTTTTCTCTCTGCGCTCATAGTCGCGCTGTTCATGACGGTGCTGCCACGGCAGGCTCTCGACGAAACACTCTCGTCGGTGCGATTGAATGATGTTTTTGAGAATCTCGAAAAGACGTTTCCGGTAATTTTACTCGCAACACGCGAGATCAGAAAAGCAGAATTCGATATTCTCGCCGCGCAGGGTGCTTTCGACCTGGCGCTCAAGGGTTCGGTCAACAACACAACGGGTTATTACAATACAAACCGGGGCGAGATGAATATTGTGAAGCCGACCCCGATCTGGGGTACATCCTTCTTTGCTGGCTATCGTCTCAGCCAGGGCGATTTTCCCGATTATTATACGCCGCGCCGCACCAACCCCGGCGGTGAAATCCGTTTTGGTGGGCGTATACCCATCTGGCGCGATCGCGCGACAGACAGCGACCGCCTTGAACTGAAACAGAGCGAGATCAACAAAACCATCGCGCAGAATGTTCTCGATGAGCAGAAGCTGAGTGTCTTTCGCGACGCAGCGGCGAGTTATTGGAACTGGGTATCGGCCGGCAAAAGACGGCGCATCGTCGGTGACCTGTTTAAAATTGCCGAACTGCGGCAAGACCAGATAAAACGGCGCGTTGCACTGGGCGACATACCCGCGATCGAACTGCAAGAGAACGAACGCGCATTGCTCGCGCGCAAAGAGCAGATCGCTGCAGCCGACAGGTTGCTGCAAAAATCAGCGCTCTATCTTTCTCTTTATTACCGCAAGGGCGATGGCACGATGATCTCGCCGCGCGACGGCCAGTTGCCGGCTGGGTTTCCCCCAGAAGTCGCTATCAACAATTCGGCTTTCGATGCCGACAAGCAACAGGCTCTGAAGATGAGGCCTGAAATCAGGCGGATAGAGAACGAAATAGAACTCGAACGAAACGCGCTGCGCTTTCACGAGAACCAGCGGGGCCCGCAAATCGACCTGATCATTGCCGGCTCGCGCGACATGCAGCAGGGGCCGCTGAGGCGTGACCCTTGGGAGGCAGAGTTCGGGGTGGTATTTAACGTGCCTTTGCAGACACGCAAACAAGACGGAAAAATCGGTGGCACACAGACAAAGATTGAGATTCTGCAGCAGAAGCTGAGCTACCAGCGCGACAAAATTCATCTTGAAGCCAATGATGCACTGATCGGGCTTGAAAATGCGCTGCGACGGCTCGAAATCATTAAAGAAGAAGTGCAGATAGCCGATAAACTCGCGCGCGCCGAAAAAGCGCGCTTCGATCTGGGCGATTCGACCCTCTTGATTGTGAATCTTCGTGAACAGGCAGCGGCAGAAGTTGCGCTGAGACTCGTCGGCGCTGAAGTCGACTACTGGATAGCCCGCGCCGACTATGACGCGGTGCTTGTTAAGTATAACGCCGCACCGGCTAACGCTGCCACAACCAATTGATCTTGCGCGGGGCAGACGCGTTCGAAAAGAATCCGCGCATGCGAAGATTATACTGGGTAGCGATCGGCTTTTTCATGGCAACTGCTGATTTTGCGGCAACATCATCGAAAAACTTCTGCTTCGAAAATGCCGGTCTAAAGGCGAAGCAGAAAGTGACTTTCAATTTGGCAAACAACCAAATCAGCAACGGCAAATTCATCACAGAGAATTACGAAGACGACACAAAAAAAATCACCGGCTTTTCGGGCTCAAAAACGGGCACAGTGCTCATCGTCACCTTTGGGAAAAAAGCCCCCTACACTCTGCCGCCGAAGACCGATGTAATAATATGGAAACTTGAGAAGAACACCTTGAAAATCAAGACTTACGGCAAAAATTACGAAACCGGCAAATACTCGGCGTATGACATGCCGATGACGGTTTGCGAAGAAGCGACCGAAAAATAGCCCCGCAGCGGCAAAATTTGGGTTCGAAAATGGCTTGTCGCGAAGCCCGCGTACAGCGTTTTCGGGGTCGATGGACAACACACTCGAAAGACTCGTAGACAGAATCTACCAAGAGGGTGTGAGCAAAGCCGAAGGCAAGGCAGCAGAAATTCTGGCCAAGGCCGAAGAACAGGCTCGCGAACGACTAAAGGCTGCAGAACATGAGGCGGCGCAAATTACCGCGCGGGCAAATTCTGAAGCCGCTCAGATTTCGCAGAATATGCAAAGCGAACTCAGGCTTGCAGCAGCAAGAACGCTCAGCGACCTAAAACGCGCAATCGGCACGCTTCTGGCAGAACGCGTCATTAAAGAGCCACTACAAGGCGCGTTTAATGATGAAAATTTCGTGCGCGAGCTCGTGACGGGGCTGACCGCGCATGCAGGTGACCGTGAAATTGTCATATCGGGTTCTGAACCGGCAATTGAATCATTGAGGCAGAAGCTTGTCATCGCCATGCAGGCAAAACTGCCTGCGCTCGTCGTTCAGGGCGGCGGCAAGAGCCAGGGTTTTTCTGTGGCGGTTAAGGGCGATGGCTTTGAAATTCAGTTCGACGAAGCGGCCGTATGGGACTTTCTGAACCCGCACCTGAGAGAATCAACCCGCTTACTTTTCAAATCTGAAAATGACCGGTAAAAATTATTATTATCTCATCAATTCACTGCCCGACGCCCGTGAAATTTCATCTGAAAAGCTTGAAGAGGTGCGTGAGCTGATCGAGATCAATCTGCACCCGAAAGACCTCGAGACCTTTCGTTTTTTGCTCTACCGCAACGACAACAAGAACCTGCTGAAGCTACTGCGAAAACGCGACGGCATAATGCCAAAATCAGACGTACACTTCTATGCGCCTGCGGTTTTTTCGTTCGAAGATCTTGATGACATGCTGATCGATGCCTACTCTGGCGATGCGCCGCTGCCCGCTTATCTGCAACAATTTCTTGAAGACGAGCGGACAGCACCCAGGGCGCTGCGCGAAAGGGAAAACCACCTGCTGAATCTTTACTACGAGGCAGGGCTTGAATATGCGCATGATTTTATTCGTTCGCTGTTCGCCTTTAAACGCGATCTTAAGAATATCGTATTGGCGCTGAATGCCCGATTGCATGGCTTCAAGATCACCCGCGTCACAGTCGGCGACTATGATCTGGCCGAAGCGCTCGCCCGTTCAGAAAAGTCAGACTTTGGGGTCGCTGGCACCCATGCGTACGTTAACGAAATTCATGAATTGCTGCAATTGGGTAAACTCGTGGCGCTCGAGCAGCTTATCGATCGCCTGCTGATCGACCACTGCTCTCAGCTGCCGCGCACCGAAAGCTTTTCGCTCGATCAGATTCTGCTGTATTTTCTGAATCTGAGCCTGCGCCACCGCTGGCACTTGCTGAGCCCTGAAAAAGGCAGCGCGCATCTTGACGCGCTCGTCGAGGGAATTCTGCGTGATGCCTCGAACCCGATGCGCGAGGCGGTAATACAGTGAAGAGTACTGCTACGGGCAGAATAATCGGGGTTGTCAGCAACCTCATCAGCATCGAAGCTGAAGGGCCGGTCGGGCAGAACGAAATCTGTTATGTCGAACATGAAGGTAAAAAACTCATGGCCGAAGTCATTCGCGTGACCGGAAAAATCGCGCAGGCGCAGGTATTTGAATCGACGCGCGGCATCAAGACTGGTAGCCACGTGACTTTTGCCGATCATATGCTCGAAGTATCGCTCGGCCCGGGTTTGTTATCGCGAAAATATGACGGCCTACAGAACGATCTCGACCGCCTCGAAGGCCTTTTTCTCGAACGTGGCACGCGCGCAGAACCTCTGGATACGAATGCCGTGTACGCATTCACTCCGGCGCTGAATAGCGGCGCCGAGGTAACCGCCGGTGACTGGCTGGGTTCTGTACCAGAGGGATGGATCACGCACCAGATTATGGTACCGTTTTCGCTTCAGGGGCGCTATACCCTGCGCAGCATTGCGGCGGCCGGGTCTTACCGCGTAGACGATACGATTGCAGTCGTCGAAAATGATTCAGGTGAAAGTTACACAATCAGCATGCGGCAAAAATGGCCTGTCAAGCGCGCCATCACTGCGTACAAAAATAAACCGCGCCCCTCGCGGCTTCTTGAAACGGGCGTCAGGGCACTCGATACGCTGAACCCGATACCCGAAGGCGGTACGGGC
>JAKQXK010000187.1 GCA_029561505.1 Spirochaetota bacterium
GCTCTGCTGCTTTTAACCGTGGCGCTTGCCGCGCATGCCCGGTTCAAAATAATACCGAAACTGAATGAAGCTTCGCTCAATAGTCTCGCGATACACATCACGCTGGTCACGCTGACCGCGATGTTATTCGCTTTAACCGGCGTTTTGCACCGCTTTGGTGGCATCATTTAGCAAAACAGAGCGCGTGAATTTGCATTTGGCGAAATAGGGCTGTCAATGCTGCAATTCTTCTGGTTCGGTGGGTGACGTCAGTTCTGCAAAAGTGAAGGGGATCAAAGTAGCGAACGGCTCGCGCCTAATGAGGCAATCGGCCAGGTCACAGGCATGGCAATAGACGCGCCTGCAGGGGTCGATATGAAAATGCACTTCACCTTCGTGTTCATAGCTTGAAATGACATCTTCTTCGAATTGTCCCGTCTCTTCATGCGCGGTGGCGATGTCCCAGAATTCGGGTACGACGACGTGCGCATCGATGTGGTGGTAACTGCCCGCCCGAATGACACGCGTGTGGTGAATACGAATGATACCCGGGCGGCGATTTTTTGTGAAGGCTGCGGCGATACGATCTATGAGCGTGGTGTCTTCTGCGTCCATCAGCGCATGCACTGATTCGCGCACCAGATTAAACCCGGTGACGGCGAGCACAACCGCGACAACCATCGCTGCGACCGGGTCGAGCCATTCGATGCCGGTAACGCGCACCGCAAAGAGGCCTGCAATCACCGCCGCGCTTGTATAAAAATCAGAGAGCACGTGTTTACCGCTCGCGACCAGCGCGGCTGACTGGCTTTTTTTGCCGAGCCGCATGAGATAAAGCCCCAGCAGCGCGTTGGCAATGCCTGCCGCAATAATGAGCGCGAGCCCCATGTCGATGCGCTTGATACTGCGGCTCGACAAGAGTGCATGCACACTTTCGATTGCGATCATAACCGCTGCGAAAGAGATCAGCGCACCTTCGACAGTCGAACTGAAATATTCGGCCTTACCATGCCCGTAAGGGTGGTTGCGATCTGCCGGCTTCGAACTGATGTATATCACAAAAAGGGCCAGGCTCGCGGCAACGACATTCACAATGCTCTCTAGTGCGTCTGAAAAGACAGCCTGCGAATGCGTCAGATAAAACGCGCCGAATTTCACGATGAGCAACAACGAACTGATGACCAGCGATATGTATGCGCCTTTTTTAACCTGAACTGCCCGCATCTTAGTCCTTAGAGAGTTTCGTTGCCTGCCACTCTGGCAGCGGTACAAGCGGTAATGCATTGGCAATTGCAATTTGACGGGCCGCGCGCGTCGCCTGCAAGTGATTTACGCGCTGATTCAACTTTAGTACCTCTTGCGCGTTATGCAAACACAGACAGCGCAGGCGAATACCTTGCTACCCGACCTTACGGCTTCATTTGTCGTTTTTCTCGTGGCATTGCCGCTCTGCCTGGGCATCGCCCTTGCCTCGGGTGCACCACTTTTTGCGGGCATCGTTTCAGGCGTAATAGGCGGAGTTATCATCGGCTCGCTGAGCGGCTCGGCGCTCGGTGTCAGCGGCCCTGCTGCAGGGCTTA
>JAKQXK010000215.1 GCA_029561505.1 Spirochaetota bacterium
AGTATAGCCGTTACCTCGGGCGTGAGGTGTTTCTCAGGTAGGCACCGGCAAACGGCTCTTTTTTCTCATCTATGCCGCAATTTTCTGCTCAATTACATTCTGGTTGACCCGCATGCCGGGCATTGCAATGCGCTGCCATGGGTGAATACATCAAAACCGAAAAGACCGGCCATGTGCTGGTTATCAGCTTTAACCGACCCGATCAGAACAATGCATTTAATACGGCGATGCTCCGCGAGCTCGGTGAAGCCTATGAGCAGCTCGAAGCAGATACCGACGTGCGCGTCGGGGTCGTTGTCGCCGAGGGTAAACATTTTACTCTTGGCCTTGAGCTCGGCGAGGTCGCCGAAGGCATTCAGAAAAGCCAGGGCAACCTGCTCTCGAAACCCGACGGCATCGACCCGTGGGGAGTCTCGGGTCGAGAAAAGACAAAACCGGTAATCGTCGCGGCGCACGGGTTCTGTCTGACGCTCGGCATCGAACTCATGCTCGCCAGTGAAATTCGGATTGCGACTGCGAGCACAAAATTTGCACAGATGGAAGTGCAGCGCGGTGTTTTCCCTTTCGGCGGCGCGACGATGCGCTTTCCGGCGCAATGCGGATGGGGTAATGCGATGAAATATATGCTCACAGGCGAAATGTTCACGGCCACCGAAGCGCTGCGCATCGGCCTTATTCAAGAGATCGTCGAACAGGCTAAACTCAGAGAGCGAGCGCTTGAACTCGCGCACAAGATTGCCGAGCAGGCGCCGCTGGCAGTCGCGGCCACGCTCGCGTCTTCGGTGCGCGCGCAGAAGCAGGGTTTTGCGGCCGCGGCCGAGAGGCTGTTTCCCGATCTGCAGGTTATACTGAAATCGGCCGATGCCGCCGAGGGTATGCGCTCGGTTGCAGAGAAGCGCAAGGCAACTTTCACCGGAAAATGACCGCACGCGCTGCCGCAATTGCCGTTCTTTTGTTTGCAGCGACCAACGTCAATTTGCCGGCTGCGGTCGACCTGCCCCCGGCGGTTATGAACCGTGTCGCGAACGTGGCCGCGAAAAGCCATGCATGGATGCTGCAAAACCAGACCGAGCGCCATTACAAGGCAGACGTCGTGTGGATTTTCGACGTTCTGATCAGAAAATTCGGACTGCACGAACCTCGGGCGGTGGCGCTCTTTCGCCGCGACGTGCGCGATGGCCGATTCTGGAAATCCAGTTTCTCGCCGCTCTTGCATGTTTTGGTGCCTGAAGTGCACTATCGACCAGACAATGCGCAGATCAGCCAGGGGCCCATCGATCGCATTGTTAACCGCGCCATCTGGTGCGACAAGCTTGAACCAGACGCAGATATGCATATGCAGATGTTCAACCTGGCTGCCAAAGGGGGTTATGAGCTCACGCACATGTATTTGGCGCTGCTGATCTTGCGCGAACAGGCGTGTCCGTTTTACAAGGCGCACGCAGCCGAGTTAGCCGATTTTGAAAAGCGCTGGGTGCGAACGATGGAGCAGCTGATTGAAAACGAGCGCAATATTTCTGACCTGCACGTCGAAGCCGCCGCCTTCATGGCGTACGGTCGGCAGAAAAAGGTGACATCCTCAAAATTTTTGCTGCGATTCTTGAGCGAAGCAGAGAACCATCTCGACAACCCTTATGTCAGCAAAATGTCGGGTCACACAGCTGTTCTGATTCTCTGGTATGCGCTCGAGGTCGCGAACCCCGACGCCCGCCAGGTGCGGTTGGCGCCGCGTATTCGTTCTTAGGCAACGTGAACCGTGCTGGCGCTTTCAGCCAACCGCGCGCGCAGGGCTGCGACGCCTTCGCGGCTGAGTGCATTGCCCCAGATCGCGTGCGGATATTTCTGCGATAGTTGTTCGCGCACGTCCGCAAAAACCAGATCGTCTTT
>JAKQXK010000253.1 GCA_029561505.1 Spirochaetota bacterium
GATTCTCAACGGCAACAATTCGGCAGGTGTGGTCGGCGAAGGCGATGGCAAGAACGCACCCGTTTTCGTCGTGACCGCAACAACGCCTTTTTACGCCGAGGGTGGCGGGCAACTCGGCGACAATGGGTTCATTAAGACAGACACAGGCGCTGCTCGTATAGTCGACTGCAGAAAGCAGAATGATGCATACGTGCACCTGCTTGCCGACATCGAAGGCAAGATCAGCGTGGGGCAGAATGTGTTGCTCACCGTAGACCGTGATCGCCGCGCCGCTCTGCAGCGGCACCACAGTGCGACGCACTTATTGAATGCAGAACTCAGAAAGGCACTGGGAAACCACATCAAACAAAGCGGTTCGCTCGTGCATCCTGATTATTTGCGGTTCGATTTTTCGCACCCGAAGGGGCTTTCTGCTGAAGAAATTCTGCAGGTCGAAAAGGCAGTGAATAACGCGATCATGGCGAACGCCGAAGTGGCCACGGCAGTTTTGCCGAAGGTAGAGGCCGAAAAGCGGGGCGCTATGATGACGTTCGGCGAGAAATACGGTGATGTCGTGCGAGTTGTTGAAATGGGTGTGTTTTCGAGTGAGTTCTGCGGCGGCACGCACGTCGCGCGCACCGGGGACATCGGCGGGTTCTTGATTCAAAAAGAATCGAGCCCGGGCGCCGGCAACCGGCGCATCGAAGCAGTCGCGGGCGACGCCGCTCTTGCACTGCTCAAGCAGAAGTTTCATGAAACAGAAGAGCTGTTGGCTTCACTCGATGATGAGGCTGCAAAGAACTATTTGCAGCGGGTTCAAGACCTGGCAAATGAAAGAATCAATGCGGGTTCAATATCTTCGCTGTGGCGAGCCGCGTTGGCACTGGCTGGTGAAGTTCAACAATACCTGACTGATCTTCGCAAGCAACGCAAAAAGCAGGAGCAATCTGTCGCTGGTGACGAAGCAACGGCAATCGTTGATTCGATCGTCTCAGCCATCACGGTGGCCGGCAACGGCCTCAGATATGTCAGCCACACAGCAGAAGGGCAAACGATGGGTGATCTGAAGGGGCTGGCAGACAAGTTGCGTGAAAGAGACGCAGGCGCGCTCTACCTGCTGTTTGCACCCGCCGGTGACGAATGCGTATTCGTGATCGCCACATCACAGGCGTATGCAGCAGAGCGAAAAATGCAACTCAATGCACTGCTGAAATCTGCCCCCACCGACCTCGGGCTGGGCGGTGGCGGCAAACCTGAAATGATCCAGGGCAAAATGCGCTGTACTCCTCAGGCAGCTACGGGCTATTTCTCCGGGCAGGCGTAACATGGTGGTCGGCGTCGGTATCGACATATGTGAAAATGATCGTATCTCTGAAATGCTCGGTAAATACCGAGACCGTTTTCTGAACCGCGTTTTCACGCCCGAAGAGGTTTCTTACTGCCTGAAGAAGAAAGATCCCATACCTCACCTCGCCGCCCGTTTTGCAGTCAAAGAGGCTTTTATTAAGGCGCTCGGTATGCGCCGCGATCTGACGATCTCGTACCGTGATGTCGGCTTAAAGGGCAGCGAAGGTAAGAAAGACATTCATGTCACCGGCAAACTCGCTGAGATGCTCGAATCGAAAACCGTCAGCAGCGTGCACTTCAGCATTTCGCACGCTCGCGACTATTCAAATGCCTGCGTCATTCTTGAACGGGCATAATGGCACCGCCAATTGAACCACACCTGAGACTCGAAAAAGACGACCGCGAACTGCAGGTTCGTCCCGCCCGCTTGGTTGACTTCGTCGGTCAGCGCGACATTGCCGAAAACCTCGCCGCCTACCTGAAAGCTGCGCTGGTGCGCCAAGAACCTCTTGATCACGTCTTGTTGTCAGGCCCGCCTGGCCTCGGAAAAACGACGCTCGCGCGAATTATTGCCAATGAAGCGGGTGCGCGATTTTCGCAAATTACCGCGCCGAACATCAAGCGCCCGGGAGATCTTGCGAAAATTCTGAGTGGCCTTGGCGAACACGATGTGCTGTTCATCGATGAAATTCACAGACTGCCAGCACCCGCTGAAGAGTTGCTCTACGGGGCCATGGAAGACCGCACGATTGATATCGCCGTTGGCGACGGCACGCTCGCGAATTCTGTGCAAATTACTTTGCCGCCGTTTACGCTTGTGGGCGCCACGACGCGTCCGGGTGATTTGACCGCGCCGCTGCGCGATCGTTTTGGTATTCGTTTTCATCTTGAATTCTATCAAGATGAGGATATCATAACCATTCTCTCGCGCGCGGCAGACATCTGGAAAATCTCCATGACAGCCGAGTCGCGCGCTTCGGTGAGCCGCCGGGCGCGCAGCACACCGCGCATCGCACTGCATCTGCTGCGCCGGGTATGGGATTACGCGCTCGCGGCAAGCGGAGACCTCAGCCACAAAATCGACACTCCTGCGGCCGAATTCGCTTTTGGCAAAATGCAGATAGATGAAGAGGGTATGACTCGCCTTGACCGGCAGCTGATGCTGAGCATCGCGAAACACTATCAGGGGGGGCCGGTCGGCCTTAAGCCCCTTTCGGCTATTCTCGCCGAAGATCTCACGACGCTCGAAGATTATGTAGAACCGTATCTTGTTCGCCGCGGGTTTATTCGCCGCACGCCACGCGGTCGTATGCTGACGCCCGAGGCTTACCGCCACCTGGGGCTCAGCGGCACGCCGTCAGGGCTTTTCGAACCCTGATTGCCGTCCCCGAGGCCTTGCGCAATTTGCCCCAAAGGTTGGCGAGTGAAAATATTGCTGCACATACTTCTCTGCTCTGCGCTTACCGTTTCTGCGGTTCATTCAGCCGAGCTTAACCCCGGTTATACCGGCGAATCGGGGGGCATCGATGAGAGCGAAGAGTCGAAATTTCGGCGCGGCGAAGTTATATTCTTTATATCGTATCCCTTTACGTTTCTGGGTTCGCTCGCCGCCTACAGTATCGCGGGTTCTGGCATGCGCAGCCTTGATTCAGGGCAAAGCGATTTTTCACCAACCGGCGCAGGTTTCTTCGGACTGGTCGCGGTGACCGCCGCCTTTTTCAGCTTTGGCATTGCGATGAATGATTACCAGTCAATTCAGGCTGATACGCGCGCGCACCATGGCGCGGTAACGGAATACATATCGTATTCTACGCGCTTTTAACACCCGGTAGTTGCACAAAACCCAGAATAGCTGAGTTAGCTATTCGGGTTCAGCGCGCCGCGCGAGGCTGAAAAAGAAGACAGAGCTGAGCGCTCCCATGATAACAAGGGCTGAGATACCGCCGAATACCGGCAGGTTCCATTGCACTGGAATCAGATCATCACGCACCAGAAAGACAGCCGCAGCGCACAGGCAGATGATGCCCATCGTGCTGAAGTGGTTACTGCGCTCGCGCGTCTCACGCTCTGGCGGTCTCGTGACTTCAACCTGAAACTTTCCTGATGAAATCATGCCGATTGTCTTGAGTAACTGGTCGGGTATTTTTTCTGCGTACTCGAGATAATCGGGAAGCGCACGGAGTATTGATTTGCCGTAGCGCGCAAGTGACATTTGTTCTGCAAATATTTTTTCCATCATTGGTCGTGAAACTTTGGCGAGATCCATTTTGGGGTCGAGAATCGCGCCCACCGCTTCGATCGTAATGATACATTTTGAAGAAAGCACCAGATCACCGTGAAAGTAAAGTCGGTGTTTCGCCCCAATATTCATCGTGTCAAATATCAGCCTGCCGAGCGAATATTCTTTGAACCCTGCACCAGACAAGCGCTTGATCTGTTCGGCGAGTTCGAGCCTGAAGCCCGCCACGTCGGCTCGCCTGCCCGGTTCAGTGAGTTTAACGAGATAGCTTGTGGCATGGTCGAATTCACGTATCACCATGAAGTAATAGTAAAGGAACATGTTGTTTCGGGTTTCGGGCGTGAACGAGCCGATCATACCGAGGTCGATGAGGCAAATTTTATTTCTGTCGACGATAAACATGTTTCCGGGATGCGGGTCGCCGTGAAAGAAGCCGTCGATGTAAAGCATCTTTAAAACCGCCTGCGCACCCCGCGCGGCGAGTTTCGGGCCATTGATACCGAGGCGCTTGAGTTTCTCGCGGTCATCGGGTTTAATGCCGTCGACGAATTCCATTGTGAGAACACGGCGCGAGGTGTAGTCCCAGTAGATCTTGGGAAACATGATATCGTCCCAGTCGGCAAAATTTTCGCGAAACATGTCAGCATGTTTGCCTTCTTGCGCAAAATCGAGTTCTCGCATCGTGTATTTGGCAAACTCTTCGACAAAGTGTACTGGGCGATAATCGCGAATCTTTGGTATTCGCTCCATCACAAACGCCAGCCGCCGCATCACGTTAATGTCATCGCTGATGAGGCGCGTGATTCCGGGTCGTTGCACCTTGACCACGACCTTTTGCCCTGATCTGAGCTTGGCGATGTGGGCCTGCGCGAGCGAAGCTGAAGCCACCGGGACTTCGCTGAACTCGGCAAAAATATGCCGAATCGGCATATTAAACTCCGCTTCGATAACTCCTTTTGCGTCTGAATAAGGAATCGGTGGCACCTGGCTCTGTAGCTTTCTGAGTTCGACAGTGATGCGCTCTGGCAGCATGTCATCACGCAGAGACAGAATCTGCCCCAGTTTAACATAGGTTGGCCCAAGCCGCTCGAGCGTTCGCCTGAACTGTACGGGAAACCGCGCGAAGTTCTTTGGCCTTCTGAAAATGCGGCGAACAAAACCCGCCACAAACCGACGTGAAAACGACCTCGGTCTGAGCCCCCTGGGTCGGTAGAGATAAGATATAAATACATCGATCAGCAGGTCGACAACGATCGAATTCACCGCGAGCATTCGGCGGATTTCATAGTAGGCGCGGCGCATGCGTTCTGAGAAATTCAGCGGCGACGGAGCTGTCAAGATATAAACAGAATTTTAGGCCAACACGATTGCTTTTGGTTGCCAACCTGTAAGCAATGATCGACATACCCCATGCGCAGGTGGCTCATCAGGCATGAGCAAAAAGAACTACCCTTTGTCGTCTCTTCGGGCGTAATCTCGGGGGGCTATTTCACGCAGCCTGAGACAGCACAAAAGTATTCCGTAGGGCCGGGCAGCGGCGCCGAGGGTAATCAGATTGTTCAGCTCGACGGTCAAGTACACCGCGTCTCGGTGCTGCGGAATGCAAATCAGCTGCTCGTTAACGTCGACGGCTTTTTTTACCGTTTTCAGGCAACGCAGTTGCGCGGTGAGTCCGC
>JAKQXK010000259.1 GCA_029561505.1 Spirochaetota bacterium
CACGGCTCGCAGCCGATCGAAAGAAAGCCGCGGTCTTGCAGCCGGTTGTAAGGTATGTTATGCTCAGCAATATAACTTTTCAGCTGCTCATCTGTCCAATCAAGCAGCGGGTGGTATTTTACGATGTTGTTCGTGTGGTCGTGCTCGGCGTAGGGCAGGTGCGACCTGTCGGGTGAGTGCACCCGGCGTATGCCTGTCAGCCAGAGATCAGCGCCACGAATCGCGCGCGACAGCGGTTCAACCTTACGAATGCCGCAGCATTCCTGGCGGGCTTCTAGACTTACATAGAAGCTGTATGCGCCTTTATCCCGCATCAGTTTCTCAACCGCGGCCGTCTGCGGAAAATAGACCTCGGGCGACACGCCATACCGTTCGCGCGTCGAATCGAGAGTCTTGTAGGTTTCGGCAAAATGCCGCCCGGTGTCGAGGGTGAAGATGCGTACAGGAAGGTTTTCTGTGGCAATCATGTGCGTAATCGCCTGGTCTTCGAGTGACAGGCTGGTTGAAAATACAATCTTGATATCGGGCAGGCGGCCGATAAGCGCCTGCAAAGCCTGCGCGAGCGTCGCTCGCTTGTCTGACTCAGCAAAAAATTCTAAAATTTCATCTGCAGCGGGCATCTTTCTACTTGTTGCTGGCTGTTTGAAAGCCGGCAGCTGACGCCACGCACCGAGGCAAACTCAGCCTGTAAACGAATATTGAATAATTGTTCTATATAACGGACAACGGAAAAGGTCAGGCAATCTGGGAAAAGGGAGGTGAAATGGCCGAAAGGCAAAACCCCGCGCCGAAGCGCAGAACCTGCCTTTCGGTCAAAAAAAGAAGTTACTTCTTTTTCTTTGCAGGTGCCTTTGCAGGCGCTGCTGGTGCTGCAGCAGGTGCTGCAACTTCTGCTTTTGGCGCTTCAACTTTCGCTTCTGGCGCTTTTTCTTCAGTTGAAGAGCAAGCCTGGAATGCGATAGCTGCAACGAGCAGAGCAATAGCTGTCAATTTTTTCATGTAGTTTCCTCTGTCTAAAATCTTTGACCAAAAAGGTCGAGTCATGGCGCGACCTTTCGTCAGACTGTAAACACATGTTGCTGCTACCAGGTGTCGCGCAGCGCCCGCAGCTCGGTGAAAATCTTCTCGTCTGAAGCTTCGCTCAGGTTTCGACCGGTGAGTTCAGCCAGACGCAGACGCAGAGCGCGGTTCGAGAGTCTCAAGAAGGGATTGTAATCCCCCTCTTGCTTGATAGTTGTCTGGTGCGCCATCTCGTCAGCATCACAGGTGATGCGGTCTCTCATTGCCCGCGCGCGAGTGTTCTGTGGCTCGACATGCAGGCTGAAGTCGAGGTTGCGCGCAGCATAGTAGTGACCAGGCATCAGAATCAGGTTCGGCGAGAGGCGACCGATGCGCTCAGAGAGCGTACGGTAGTGTTCGCCCAGATCGGCTCCCGGCAGACGGCAGTGGCCACAGCCGCCATGAAACAGGCAGTCGCCGCTGAAAAAGAAGCCGTTGCACTCAAACGCAGCGTGCCCGGCAGCATGCCCTGGCGTTGAGCGCAGCTGCAAGACGAGATCGCGACTCGCATGTATTTTGGCGCTGTCATTGAGTGTTGTGGCCGACACCCTGATGCGCTTTGCGGTTTCTTCAGTTGTGTAGACGCTAACGCCGAGTTCTTGCTGAATCGCATGCGCCGCGCCGGCGTGGTCGTCGTG
>JAKQXK010000276.1 GCA_029561505.1 Spirochaetota bacterium
ATCGACTTCACCGGTTTTTCCTGCTCGGGCACCTGCGTATAAACAAGGCTCTCAAGGTTTGCTGTCGGGTCGTGTTTCTCGATTTTTCGGCGCGCGCCATAGGCATCGGCCGCTTCGGCCAGCTCTTCTGAAACGGTGAAGTCAATAGCCCGCGCGAGCGAAATCATCTGCTGCCGCACGTCGCGCCGCTGTTCGGGGCTGAACGATTTGCGGTGAATGCCCCACAGTACACCGACGGGTTTGCGGTCGATAATCACGGGTATACCGACGGCGTAGCGTACACCCTTCGGGGCAAGCCGCTTCATCGCCGCGTGCAGCCTTTCGTCTGAGGCAATGTGCAGAAATTCGACCATCGGTGGCAGGTTATGGGCAATATTGTAGAGCGATTGCCGCATCAGCTGCGCAGAGAGGTTCTTTTCATGCGCAATCGCCAGCGGACGCGTCTTTGCAATGAACTTCTTAAAAACTTCGATGTTGCGGTGTTCAGCGACCTCACGCAAATGAAACTGTGACGAAGAGGCGGTGACGCGCATGTTCGAGCCGTCGACCATTTCAAACACGCTGTATTCGAAACAATGGCTGAAATCGGGAAACGTAAAAGAGACGACTTTGTTGACAAAGGCCGTCTGCACCTGTGAAATAAAATCATAGCGCGTGCGGGGCAGCGGCGGTATGAACAGGTGGCCCGGCCCCGGTTCGTAAGACTGGTCGAGCAGGGAACCGTTAACGCTTCGGCGCTTCATTGGCTATTTTTGCGCGCCGCATAGCACGGCAAGCCAGTGTATACCTTTACGCGTCGTTTCGGCGTTGAAAGGGGGTGAATGCGCCATTTGCGATCATTTTTGCCTGCTTTAGGTCTCCTCATTAGTTTTGCTGGCTGCACGCGGCCCGTTGCCGCCTGTTCAAAGCAGATTCCCGGCATGGCCTGCATTCCCGCGGGTGAGTTCATACGTGGCTCGAACGATTTTGAGCCCGATGAAAAGCCGCAAGAAAAGGTATTTGTCAGCGAATTTCACCTTGATCTGCACGAGGTGACCAACAAAGAATTCAACGAGTGCCTGGCCGCCGGTAAATGCCGCGAGTGCATAAAGACGGGGCAATGCAACTACGTTGGCGCGCGTTATGGCTGGCGTTACAAAAAAGATGAGCAGCCGGTTTCAGGTGTCAGCTGGTTTACCGCGCGCGAATATTGCGAATTTCGCGGCAAACGCCTGCCCACCGAAGCCGAATGGGAAAAAGCCGCACGCGGCCCCGATGGCAATCTCTATTCATGGGGCAATGAGCCCGCAGACTGTTCGCGCGCGATCATACAGATTGGCGACGGCAAGAAGGGTATAAAAGGATGTTTCACCAAACGCCTTGAACCCGAGTGGCACATGCATACCGCCCCGGTAATGTCGCGAGCACCAGGTGCGTACGGCCTTTACGATATGGCCGGCAATGTGCATGAATGGGTAAATGACTGGTATTCTAAGAGTTATGCGGCCTGTGGCGAAAAATGCCGGGGCCGAGACCCGAAAGGGCCGTGCGATGGTGCCGAAACCTGCCCAGGTCACAAGGAGCGCAGTGTGCGAGGCGGTTCGTGGTGGTGGACAGCGGGTTACGCGCGGGCCGCGAAACGCCGGGGCAACGTACCGGGCAATATGCCCATGGAGCACTACCACCATTTTGGCTTTCGCTGCGCACAGTAACATGATTGACGGCCTGCTTGTTCACGGGACATTAACCGCGACTTACAACATGACAATTTATGCAGCAAAGGCCTAATTTTTCGCAACCACCAAAACCCGGCGGTGGTTCGGGCGGCGGGCAGGGCCGATTCAATCGTTTCGCCAAACTCAGGCGGCCGATGCGCGAGCATCGCATCAATGAAGACATCACCGAATCACAGGTTCGTCTTGTAGGCGAGAAGGGCACAGAACTACTCTCGACGCGCGATGCACTGCAGCGCGCCCGCTCGCAGAATGTCGACCTCGTTGAAATCACAAAAGGGCAAGAAGTGCCGATTGTGCGCCTCGTCGACTATGGCAAGTTCAAGTTCGAAAAGGCTAAGAAAGAGAAAGAAGCCAAGAAAAAGCAAAAAGTTATCCAAATAAAAGAAATCAAGATGGGGCCGAAAATCGACGTCGGCGATTTTGACAGAAAAGCAAAAGAAGCGATCGGCTTTTTGAACGAGGGCGATAACGTCAAAGTCACGATGAAGTTTCGCGGTCGCGAAATGCAGCACACAGCATTAGGCGCCGAGAAACTCACTGAATTCTATACTAAAGTGGCCGAAGCCGCGCACATGGACAAAAAGCCCAACCTCGAAGGGCGCATGATGAGCATGACCCTGCGCAGCAAAGGCGCAAAGCCCAAGCCCGCAGCGCCTGCGGCCGCACCTGCCGCAGCGCCGACCGCGGTGCCGGCAACAGCGACGACTGCAGAACCCGGTTAATCTGGCAGGCGCGCAAGCGTTGCCAGATCAGATTCTGTAAAACCTGCGCGTCGGCGCGCCTCAAAATTCAGATTCTTTTTGCCACCTATTTTCGTACCCGGTATTGCCAATTCTACATCTGGCGCGAAGTTATTGGCGTCAGCCCCATCTAAAGCGCACGCGTAGCGAAACCAAAAATCACCTGCCGCCACATGGCCGATCTCTTCGTCGAAGATCAGCCTCAGCGCCGAGCCAATCTTTGCCGCCATCGCATCGCTAAAAAGGCTCATTTTGCGCGCAAGTTCGGGGTGTGCGTCGAGGCCATTGGCTTCGAGGTGGCGGTGCGCCGCCACCATGCGCCGGCGCAAAGAATTTTCTGACCGCACCATTGCGTCGTGAATTCCGGTGTGTACAGGCAGAGCGCCGTAATACGAACCGAGTTCGGCGAGAAGCTGCTGCAGCATCGCAAAATGGCGTGCTTCGTCGAGCGCAACCGAAAGCCAGTCTTCATAGAACTGTGGCGGCAGATCACGAAACCGGTAAGCTGAATCGAGAGCGAGATCTATAGCCGAATATTCGATATGCGCGAGTGCATGTAAGAAAATAATACGCCCTTCGTCGGTACCGAGGTTGCGGCGGCGCGGCACTTCTGAACCGTGCACAATTTTGCAGATTGTGGCGTACGAGGGCGCGCCGAGCGGCATAACCGGTGTTTCGCGGTCGAACCCCACTGCCGGCGAGTCGGCGAGCACCGCAGCGAAGTGATTCAGGCGCTCGAGCTTCTGCGGCAGGTCAGACGATGCGCGCAGGGTTAGCAGGGTGTCAAAGAATCTGATCATTTTTTCTTATACGAACTATGGCGCAGCCCCAGATTTTCCAGCTGCGTGAATTGACCGCATACCGACAAGGCATAATCGTACTCTTATGAGAAAAGGCGTCAGGCTATGCATCACCGGCAGCGAGGTCATGAACGGCTTCGTGCTCGATCGTAACACACAGTTTTTTGCTTCAGAACTTTATGCGCGTGGCCTTGAACTTGTCGAAAGCCGCATCATGCCCGACGACCCCCAACAGATTGTCAAAACCTGGAAAGAGTTCAGCGCGACGGGTGACCTGATCGTTAACTCAGGCGGTCTGGGGCCCACGAGCGACGACCTCACAGTCGATCTTTTATGCGACTGGCTGGGTGACACGCCGGTCTACGAGCCGCACGCTGAAAAGCGCACACGCTATTTTTTCGAGAAGCGAGCGCGTGACAAAACCAGGGTGATGTCAATCGACGTGGCGCTGCGCCAGGCGCGCATTCCCTCGCGTGCGACCGCGATCAAGAATACTGTCGGCCTGGCGCCGGGCATATTTATTCCCGAAATTCCGTTTATTGCGCTGCCGGGTTTCCCTGATGAGATCAAGGGCATGTGGGCCGAGGTGCTCGCCATCATCGAGCAGCTCGACTTCAATCGCTCGGCGATGCGCATTGTACCCCTCTGGGGTGTCGGCGAAAGCCAGCTGTTTTCAGAGCTCGAAAAACCCGAGGGTGTGCTCGTGGGCGTGCATGCGTTGCCATGGGGGTGCAGACTGTTCTTGCGCTGTGAACCCGAGCACGAGCCGGCGCTTGAGGTACTCGCGTCGACTCTGAGCACGCGTTACCCGGGTCAGATCGTTGAAAATCCTCTTGTTAACGTCATTGATTCTCTCAAGCGGCAGAATCTGAAACTCGCAGTCGCCGAAAGCTGCACGGGGGGGCTTGCGGCGAAACAGATCACCGATCTGGCGGGTGTCTCTTCGGTTTTTCAGGGTGGGGTAGTGAGCTACGCCAACAGCGCGAAGGTCGCGCTCGCTGCCGTACCGGCAGAGCTCATCGAGGCCCATGGTGCGGTCAGCGCAGAATGTGCTGCGGCTCTGGCGCGGGGCGTGGCAGATAAGCTTGAGGCGGATATCTCGCTTTCATTTACCGGCATCGCCGGGCCAGACGGCGGCTCGGCCGCGAAACCGGTCGGCACGGTGTTCATTGGCTTGTTCGACAGGCGAAATGGTAAAACTCAGGTAGGTAAATTCTTTTTTCCGTTTGGGCGCGAACGTTTTCGCAATGCCTCGGTCGCCACAGGGTTTTTGGCTTTGTGGCAGCATCTAGAAGCTGCGCAGACGAAGCCATTTCCATTAAGCGAATTAAACTAACCACAGGCACAGCTGGCAGTGCCTGTGGTTAGTTTAATGGTGAACATATGTTTTCTCAATGACAAGGCCGTCATTATTTTTGGCACAGAAGGCCCTCATTAAACGATATATCTGTGGCGAAATCCCGATACATGCGCCCGACGTATATACTGACAGAACTTGAGAGATCCGCATTGCGCATTTTGCTTGCGGCAGCGGTAATATTTATGCCGCTCGTGGCGGTGCACGCGCAAGACGGCGAAAGCTTCTTCGACGACGAGCTGCCCGAAGAGAAAAAAGACACCGGCGGCCTCAAATCGAAACCGATTGAGCTGAAGGGCGACGACGATGAAAAAGAAGAGCGCAAGAAGGCGCTGCACAAGACGAACGAGAAGGGCGAAGTCGTGATGCCAAAAGAAAAGCCGAAAGACGACGGCCCGACAGACCAGGTGGCACCGCTCGCTGCGCGCCCGAAAGAAACAATTCTCGACAATTCGCGCTTTTCGGTTGCGGGCGATTACTTCCTTAATACAGGCCGCGGCACTGCCACACTGCCCAGCGGTTGGGGCGCTTTTCTCGCCTACGACGCCGACGAATCGAGTGGCAAGGGTTTTGACCTGCGGTTCGAAGCGGGTTACCTCAATATCGCTAAAGACGCTTCGGCGATCAATGGCTTCTATGGCGAGGTCGGCATGGCATGGCTTTACCGTATACCGCGCATGCCGCTGCAGCTGGTAACCGCGATTCAACCAGGCCTGGGTTATTACAATTTTAAAGACGCGAACGGGCAGGGTTCGGCGCTCAAATTCACGGGGCATGTCGTGCTTGGCGTTGAGTTTCCGGTGCTGATGAAGCGCGCCGACAGAACCGACGAACTTGTGCCTTTTATTCAGATCAGAGGCGGATTGATTTACGATAACGTGTTACCGGTGATGCACTATGGGGCTTATGCCGGGTTCGCGTACAAATTTGGCGCTGTGATTTTCAAATACTGAGAGACAAATATGAAAGACAAAACAAGAAAACTTTTTTTACTTCTGGCGCTCGCGGCGCTCT
>JAKQXK010000280.1 GCA_029561505.1 Spirochaetota bacterium
CGAGCGCCGCACCAGTAAAGAAGAGTGGTGTCACTTCACCACCCTTAAAGCCGGCTGCAAGGGTCAGAATCGTGAACGCTACTTTAAGCGCAAATTCGTGTGGGCCGAGCTGCACGCTGAACGCCTGCTCGATCACGGGTACACCGAGCCCCGCGTAACGCGTACCCAGAAAATAGAAAGCCACGGCGAGAATAACACCGCCAACAACCGGCCGCATAATAGGGTGGGGGATAACCCGCTTAAACGTGTCTAACAAGCTGTGCATGCCATGGCTGAATAGCCACGCGACAAGGCCGAAGGCAAGCCCTGCCGCTAACACCCAGACAAAACCATTTGCATCAAGCGGCGGTATCGCGCCGACACTGTAGATCGTGTGCGGTACATGCCATAGATGCGCCACGTAATCGGCCAGAATACCCGCCGCAAATGCGGGAAAGATAGCGTCGTAGCGTACCGAACCCACGAGAAAAACTTCGAGCGCAAAGATGGCGCCCGCCACGGGGGTGCCGAACACAGAACCAAACCCCGCGCTGATCGCCGCGATCAGCAAAAGCCTTTTCTCGTGCGCAGCCATCTTGAAAAGCCGCACGAGCGGGTGCGCGAGCGACGCCGACATCTGCAGCGCGGTACCTTCGCGGCCCGCCGAACCACCGAACAGGTGTGTGATGATAGTGCCCACATAGACGAGCGGCGCCATGCGCAGCGGCACGCGCTGCACCGGGTCGTGTATCGCGTCGATCAGCAGGTTATTGCCCTGCTCAGCCGCGCCGCCCCAGAAATGGTAGAGTGCCCCCACCGCGAGACCAGCAACGGGCAAGAGCCAAATAATGACCTGGTGCGCTTCGCGATAATCGGTCACCGCATTCAGAGTGATCAAGAACCAGGCCGACGCCGTGCCTGTAACTGCGCCAACGATTGCCGAAATCGTAAGCCAGCGCAGGCCGAATATAACCCGAGGTGTGTTCGTCGTCACCAGTGCAGATATAGAAGATGAGAATTGCATAGCGTCGTAGAAAAGACAACCCGACAAAGCGCTGCCCGCTGTGCCGTAAACAAAAGCCTGAAACTGATTTTAAGGCATACGTTTCGCAGGGGTTGTTGTGCCTGCATCGCTATCACCGCTGTCGAGCAGCCAGCCCTCTGCAGTCAGACGATAGTAGCGAAAAGTAGAAGCATCTTCGATAGGCCTGCATTTTTCGTCGCGGTCGCTGCGGCGCTCGCGCACCACAACGAGACTCGGGTCGCTTGCGTCACGCTGCCACGTTGCCATTTCGCCCACCTTACCCTCGCAGCGCTTTTGCAGCGCCTGGCTGAAATGCAGCTCTGAACCGTGCTGGTCGACAGTATTGCCGATTTCGCCCGAGGGCCTAACAGAAACCGGTTGCCACTCTACATGCTCACCTTCTTCGTCTGAACTTTCGCTTTTTATAAAAAGGTATTTTATTTCTGCAGCTTCGATTGAGTCAGAAATTGCACCATCCCATTGTTGTGCGAATTCGCAGCGGCTACCAGTAAAAAATGCCGTGATCACTCTTGGCAGGGCTTCGCCTTCACCTTCTTCGGTTGGCACCGTCAATTGTACGGCTGACACCATCGCATTGATGCGCGTGACTTTTTTATTGACTTCGACTGGGTTTTCGTCATCGCCGCCGAAATTTTCTCTAGCCCAGGCGTCGGCGGCCTTTTCGGCATTCGGGCAGGCCAAAAGGGGCAAAGCGGTTAAGGTGAGATAAATCAGGGCGGCGCGCATGGTGCTTCGACGTCTGATTCGCCACACCGGTTCGGGAAAAGTTAACCTTAAGGCGCTTGACGTCGGCCCGCAGTTTTCAGCGCACATGGGTATGCGGTTATTGCCAGCAACACGGTGGTCAAAATTCATGAATTTTGAGATCCTCATGTTTTTGTTGCTGAATGCAGCCGGTGTGAACGCATCAGAACGCAGGGTTGCCGTGGCTTTCGCTCCCGGTTATCTGACCGCGCAGGGCACGGTCGCTTACGCGGTCAGCGCCGAAGCGGAATATAACCTGCAAGGCCGAATCTCGCTGCGGGGCGATCTGTACGCGCTCGCGGCAAAGTCGAAACCCGGAGTGTTGCAACAGAGTTATCAGGCGATGCTGGGCATCGTCTATAATTTTGAACGGTCGGGCGCTCTGGTGCCGTTTGCGGGTTTTCAACCCGGTATGGGGTTCGCTACGGTTAGCAACGGCGTTGCGCACGGGTTCTATATATATCCGACGATGTCGCCGGTCGCAGGGGCTCATCTGTATCTGGGTGAAAGCTGGCATCTGACCTCAGAGCTGCGGTATGTGTTTGGTGAGTTGCATTACGCGGATACGGGCGCCGTGTATCTGAGCGAATTTCGCGCCACACTCGGGCTGGGGTACAGCTTCTAACAGCTTACTGAAAAGCTAACCCGCTGGGCATTCAGCTCTGTTTTTCCATAGCTGGCGTCCCCGGATATTTCGAACCGCTTTGTAGCAACTGCTACAGAAATAATTGACGCTTTGTTCATAAATTTCCGATGGGAAACTATCCGGGCCGCAGTAGTGCACCCGAGGGGGTTTTATGCAAATGACTGTCAGAAAAAACAAAAATACCTTCGCCGAGCCGGTGCCGGCGCATTGGGCGGGCAAAGATGCGCTGCAGAGCCATGTTTTGAATACGCTCAGCCTCATGTTTCCCGACGGCGAGTCGTTTTTTATTCGTTCAGTGAAGCACTTCGCCGATCGAGTGACTGACCCAAAGATGCAGGCGGATATCAAAGCGTTCGTGGGGCAAGAGATGCAACACAGCATGGCGCACGAACGTTTTAACAAAGCGGTCGCCGAAAACGTCGGTAATATGGATTGGTTCATGTGGCTTTTTACCGTGCCGACGTTTGAATGGCTTGAACCGTTCGCACGCAAGAATCTGGGCTTTGAGTTTCTACACAAATGGGCGTTGTCTATCACCGCCGCAGCCGAAAACATGACGGCGGGTTTTGCGCAGTCACTTTTTCAGCCGGGTGAACTTGAAAAGATTGCGCGCGCCGATGTGCGCGAGCTCTACGCATGGCACGCCGCCGAAGAGATGGAGCACCGCGACCTGGCCTTCGACGTGCTTGATCTTGTCGGCGGCAACAACTATGCGACGCGCATGTCGGGCATGGCGTTCGCCTATGGTATCATCACCGCATACGTCGCGCTCGGTACTTCGTATCTCGTACTGAAAGACAAAGAATTTCCGTGGGCGACGCTGCCGCAGCAACTGGTTGATCTTTTCACGAAAGAGAACTCACTCGGTCGGGTATTTCTCGAAGGTATGGTCGACTATATGCGCCCGGGCTTTCACCCGAGCCAGCAGCCGATGCACCCCGATGCGTTGGCATATTTGGAGAGAATGGCCTCGTAGCGCGAAGCGCTACGAGGCCTGTATTCTTGCGAACGGCTTCGCACCCTCAATCAAAAACGCAATCTCGAGCAGCGTGCGCTCGTCGCCGTGCGCTGATTGAAACTGCACCGCAATCGGCAGACCCGCTTTCGACATACCTACGGGCAGTGAAATTGCGGGGCTGCCCGCGGCGTTGTTGAGCGGCGTGAACGCGACGTACTGCGTCAGTCGCTCGAACAGTGTTTCGAACGGCGTCTCAGGGTTGAGGTGGCCGAGTTTGGGCACCGTGTGTCCCAGAACGGGTGATAGAACAGCGTCATATTCTTTCAGCACCTGCGCGTAGAGTTCTGCCGATCTGTACAGACGGTAGAGCATCATAGGGGTTGAGAGTATATGTTTCTTGTAGTGGTCGACGAGCCCGCGACTGAACGGGTCGAGCTTCGCGGCGTCAAAATCAGGCGCCAGTACAAATCTGCCGAAGGTACCGAGCAAGAAGGCGAGCATCGACCAGTAGAGAGTGAAATCTTCAATAAACGTTTTGGGTATCGGCAACGGCATCGCTTCGACGCGGTGTCCGAGCGATTCTAAAAGTTTTGCGGTGTCTTCGACGTCCTTGCTAGTCTCGGCGCAGGTCTCATGGCCGTTGATCGAATCAATCACGAGGCCAATGCGGAGCTTCTTC
>JAKQXK010000294.1 GCA_029561505.1 Spirochaetota bacterium
GGCTTCGTCGAATTCTTTGCCGACGGTCGAAGGGCGGTCAAAGCCGACACCTGCAAGGTAGTCGCCGATTGTCGCGGGTAGAACAAAATAACCATCGGCTAGGCCCTGCATCAGTGCAGAGGCACCGAGGCGGTTTGCGCCGTGATCAGAAAAGTTTGCTTCGCCGCCGACATAGAGGCCGGGTATGGTCGACATCAGGTTATAGTCAACCCATAGGCCACCCATCGTGTAGTGAACGGCAGGGTAAATTTTCATCGGCATCTGGTATGGGTTTTCGCCTGAGATCTTCTCGTACATTTCAAACAGGTTGCCGTAACGCTCAGCGATTGTGTGCTCGCCGAGGCGATCAATCGAGGCCTTGAAGTCGAGAAATACTGAGAGGCCGGTCGCGTTAACGCCATAGCCCGCGTCGCAGCGTTCTTTTGCTGCGCGTGAAGCGACGTCTCGTGGCACGAGGTTACCGAATGCCGGGTAGCGGCGTTCGAGAAAATAGTCACGATCGCTCTCGGCGATTTCTTTCGCGGTGATTTCACCGCGCTGCAGACGCTCTGCAGTTGCTTTGTCTTTGGGTACCCAGACACGACCGTCGTTTCTGAGCGACTCACTCATGAGCGTCAGCTTCGACTGGTAGTCGCCGCTCGTGGGAATGCACGTCGGGTGAATCTGCGTGTAGCAGGGGTTCGCGAAAAAGGCCCCGCGCTTGTGTGCACGCCATGATGCGGTAACGTTTGAGAGCATGGCATTTGTCGAAAGAAAGTAGACGTTGCCATAACCACCAGTAGCGAGCACAACCGCGTGAGCAGCGTGGCGCTTAACTTCGCCAGTGAGCAGGTTACGGGTAATGATACCTTTTGCGTGGCCATTCACGACAACTACGTCGAGCATTTCATGGCGGTTGTACATTTTGACGGTGCCTTCATGAATCTGGCGGTTCAGCGCGCTATAGGCGCCGAGCAGCAGCTGCTGGCCCGTCTGGCCTTTCGCATAGAACGTGCGCGAAACCTGCGCGCCGCCGAAAGAGCGGTTGTCGAGCATGCCGCCATATTCGCGTGCGAAGGGCACACCCTGAGCCACTGCCTGGTCAATAATGTTTACCGAAAGTTCAGCAAGGCGGTAGACGTTGCCTTCGCGCGCGCGGTAGTCGCCGCCTTTGACAGTATCGTAGAACAGGCGGTATACCGAATCGCCGTCGTTATGGTAGTTCTTCGCAGCGTTGATACCACCCTGCGCAGCGATCGAGTGCGCGCGGCGCGGGCTGTCGTGAAAAGAAAAGGCATGTACATTGTAGCCGAGCTCGCCCATAGAGGCTGCAGCGGCGGCACCTGCGAGGCCCGTACCGACGACGATCACGTCGAGCTTGCGCTTGTTGGCAGGGTTAACCAGTTTCAGCTTTGACTTGTAGTCGCGCCATTTGGTTTCCAGCGGGCCCTGAGGTATTTTCGCGTCGAGTTTCATATAATTGACGCAACTAATCGTTCAGTTATGGAGTAAACTAGGAATCACAAACGAAGTCAGACAAATCGCCGTCTTTTGGGCTACCTGAGGCAGGCTATTGCTTTGACGGCGCCGCTGCCCATAACGGTCTGCACGCGTGGCCAAATCGGCCGATGCAGGTCAAATCAGCATGAAAATGAATCAATCTTCAGGCCCAGAACTCGATAAACGCGCGGCGAAGGTTCTGAGGCTGCTGAAACGCCAGCAGCCGATGAGCACGCAGACAGCCGACGAGGTCAGAAATCAGCTTGCGCGGGCCGGCAATCCGTTTGGCGCCCCTGAGGCGCATCTGGCGTACAGACAAGACCACACTGTCACAGCGGCTGACGGCGCAGCACTGCTGCTGCGCGAATATTCGCCTGTCGAAAACGGTTCAGTTTCGCCCGCAATCCTCTTTTTTCATGGTGGAGGGTTTGTAATCGGCAGCGTCGCCGAGTACGATAGCATCTGCAGCCAGCTCGCCGCACGATCGGGAGCACGTGTATTTTCGCTCGAATACCGGCTTGCGCCACAGGTTAAATACCCCGTACCGCACGAAGACTCGCGCGCCGCTTACCGATGGCTGCTCGGCGCGCGCGATCAGCTTGCCCTGACGGGCATTGGCGTCTGCGGTGATAGTGCCGGCGGTAATCTCGCAGCTTCGCTCTGTCTGTACGCGCGCAACAATGCGCTTGAACAGCCGGCATTGCAGATGTTGTGGTACCCGATGACGCATGGCTCTGTAGAAACCGAATCGCGCCGCCGTTTTGCGCAAGACTATTACATTACCGAGGCAGATATGCGCTGGTTTTCGGCGCAGCTGTTTGAAGAATCAAAACAAAGTGAGGATATCTATTTTGCTCCGGGGCTTGGTGCTGATCTCAGCGGGCTCGCCCCTGCATACGTGATGACCGCCGGCTTTGATGTCTTACACGACGAAGGCCAATTGTACGCAAAAAAACTTGAGGCTTCAGGCGTTGCGACCGAATCCCATTGCCGTGCCGATATGTTTCACGGTTTCATCTCATTCGCCGGCGCGCTGGCGCAGGGTATGGATGAAATCTATCGCACCGCCGACTTTATTCGCGCCCGCACGGGCAAGTGAATGTAAGCCTAAAACAGGTTCAGGTAGCGCAGCTGAAAAAATACCGGAATCGAAGCGAACCCTAAAGGGATCACGATAGAATACAAAAGGCCGATTTTTTTAATCAGCGGCGTATAAGTACGGTGGTTGAGGCCGAGCGATTGAAAGGCACTCGAGAACCCGTGGTTAAGGTGAAATGCCATCAGCAGCATCGCGCCCACATAGAACCAGGCATAAAGACCACCCCATTGCGTTTCAAACGCCGATTTCACCGTATGGTAGAAAGCGAGATTGTCTGGTTCGTAGATGCGGTGCTTTAACGTGAAAGAGTTGATATGAATGATCAGATAGATCAGAATAATTGAGCCGGTTACGCCCATATATTTTGAGAACAGGGCTGAACGACCACCCGTGCCGCCCTTGTAACCCACCGGGCGCGCCGACTTGTTGCGCAGCGTCAGCAACAGGGCATCGATGATATGCACAGCGAACCCGAGCACCAGTGTCACTTCGAGCACGCGTATAATGGGCGAAGTGCTCATGAATACAGAGTACGCATCGAAAGCTGCGCCACCATCGTTCTTGAAAAGCAAGAAGTTACCTGCTAAATGTACGGGAAGAAAACTCACCAGAAACAGCCCCGAAAGGGCCATCAGGTATTTTTTGCCGATCGAGGTCGCCAGTAAGAACGGTGAAGCTGCAGTTGCCTGTGACATACGCCAGCGCGGGTGATTCAAATAGTGCGAAAACAAAAAAAGCCCGACCCGCTGCGACGCAGCAGCGGTACCGGGCTTTCTCGGCCAGCTTCAGGGCTTATTTGTTGGTCGAAAGAATGTGAAACAGCTGGTCTTTTAACGCCAGGCGCTGCTTCTTTTGCTCTTCCATAAACGCGTCAGATTCGGGGCTGCCGTTTCGCTCGAGGGTCTCGATCTTATGCGTAATTTCGGCGTACTGTTCGCTGAGCTTGTGAAAATGCGTGTCTGAGGTCTTCAAACGAATAATCAGATCGCGGTATTCGGGAAATTCGTGGTGAATGTCGTGGTGTGCTTCTGCCATGTATGCATACCCGGGTATTTAGACTCTCCGTAAGCCATTTTTCTTAAAATAGTCCCGCGCAAGTGCCTAAACCAGCCTCTTGCGCATTTGGGTTGGCCCAGTGTCGGCCCGAAGCGTACCGGCAGTTATGTTGCAGCGCAGCGCCGAACAGAACCTGAAGTTTCCGGTTTTGTTTGTGCACGGGCTTTTTTCGAGCAGCCGCACCTGGACGAAAACCGTGAGTGCATTTATTGAAGATTACGATCTGCGCTATGGTGGCACGGTATCTGCGAATCCGCCGTCTGGGCAGTTGCAGCCCACGCCCGCCGATTTTTATACGTGGAACTTCTCGAGTAACCACCATCTGTCATACCGAAAGCAGGCAGAAGAGCTTGCTGCAGGCATTGAAACGATACGCCGCCTGAACGGTGCCGAGCAGGTTGTTCTGATTGGCCACAGCATGGGTGGGTTGGCGGCGCGCGCCCTCGTTCAGCTTTATGGCGCCCGCGACGTCTATGCACTCATCACCATTGGTACTCCACATTATGGCAGCCCGCTGGCACTGCTCAGAGAGTCGACGCATCGCGACGCGCGCAACATATTTGAAAAACTGACGAAACTGCTCGCGCGCGCCGATGCTCCCGGCGAAACCAGACCAGGTTTTTTTCGGCGTCTCGCGCGGCGGCTGTTTCGGGTTACAACCGAAGCGCAGCAAGAACTCGACGGCTTTTTTTCGAGCGAGGCCTTCATCGAACTCGCACCCGGCAGCGAGGCACTTGAAGAACTCAATAGGGCAGATCTGCCCACAGACCTGAGGTATGTTTTTATTACGGGAAGTCTCACTGACTTTGCTGCATTTCCCGACCCGGTGTGGATTGCCCGCTATAGAAAACTGAACAGCGTCTGGAAGCGGTTGGCCGCGAACACGGTGCAAACAATTTCGAACCGCTATCTGCTAGAACCATACGAAGAGTTTCAGCGCTACTTGTCAGCTTACCTGCCCGACGCCGCAGATTACACGCCGGCGCATTTGACCGATTTTGACGGTGCAGTCCCGGTACTGAGCCAGATAATTGGTCATTTTAGAGATCCCCCTTTGTTAAAGGCTGTGTTGCCCGTTTATGCCAGCCATACGAGGCTCACAAAAAGGCCCGCGAAAATTTTTCAGGCGCTTGCGGTTTGCGGCGCGGTCGGCGCATCGCCCAGACCATGAACGCGCCAGATGCCGCAGTCGAAGTCGATATTACGGGTCTGCATGCGAATGGTTACGGCGTAGCGCATCTGACAAAGCTCGGGCATGTTTATGTGCCGTTCGCCTTTCCAGGTCAGCGGGTTTCGGTGCGACTTGTCGAAGAAGTCAGAAGCGGGCAGTGGCAGGCAGAACTCTTGCAGCCGAACGCAGCACATTGTAGCATCAGCTCACGCTGCGGCGGGTGCCTTTGGCCAGGCGTCGCTTATACCGAACAACTGGCGGGCAAAGAGAATCTATTCCGTCGTGCCCTTTCGGGGTTGCGTGAACTCGCCTCGATGCCGGCCGAGGTTCATGCGTCGCCCGCTATCACCGAATACCGCAGCCGCATGCACCTGCACGCGAATTTTTTTCGTGGTCGCTTTTCATTTGGTTTTTATGCAAGAGGCTCGCGCGATCTTCTGCCGGTAACAGACTGTACTGTCGCGAGCCCTGCGCTGCAGCGCGCGGTTCACGAACTTGCCTCATTGCGTTCTCACGAATTTACCGATGCGCATGACTTTGGTTTTGGCATCGAGCTCGTTGATCTTGCAGAAACAGCGCGCGTGCTGCTCACACTCTATTCGAGCGCTGCGCGCCGCGAAAATCTTCAGCACGTCATTCAACCCTTCAGCGGCCTTGCCTCACGGCCCATAGTGCAGCTCGCTCATGAAAACGACGGGCAATATTTTCCCTGGCAGAAGGTTGGGGCTGTGCAGATGTATACGCGTGCGGGTTGCTTTCAGCAGGTGAACCGCGCGCAGAGCGACAGAATTCGTGAAATTCTCGGCACTCATATCAGCGAGACTGGCTGTCACACTCTGCTCGACCTTTATTCAGGCAGCGGCAATTATTCGCTGCCGTTCGCAGGGCGTGTCACCTCGATTGACGGGTTTGACGATAATCAGATCGGTATCGAAGTCGCGAATTTTAACCTGCGGCAGAATGGTATAGCCAATGCCCGATATAACTGCGCTGATGCAGCCGACGCACTGCAGCGTCTGCTGAGTGAGACACCTGCGCGGGTGCCCGATCTGGTTATTCTCGACCCGGCGCGCTTCGGCATTGGCGCCGAAGTGCCGCGCCTGCTGAAGCGCCTGCGCCCCCCGGCACTGGCGCTCG
>JAKQXK010000719.1 GCA_029561505.1 Spirochaetota bacterium
GCACCCGATGCACCCGCTCACGACACCTCTACACTCTTACAGAAGGCATTTCTCGCAGAAGAAGTACCCGTTACGCCGGAATCAGAGAAACTGTTCGGCCATTAACAGCCTCGTGGCGGGTCTGGTGTTTCGCCGCGCTGAAATGCGGTTGAACGCCTGTCTTCAATCATTGAAACGAACCAAATTCTTTCGGAGGGTTTATGATCCGTAAAACTGGTATTTTGATATTATTTGCTCTGAGCTCAATGCTCACCGCGCAGACGCCTTCGCCGCAAGAGCGGCTTGAATCTGCGGTCTATAGCGATAACGTTGCTGAGATCAAGGCTGCCATCAAGGCCGGTGCAGGCGCCAATAGCGGCAACTATTCTGGCCATTTTCTGGGCATTGCATCGACCCGTGGCACGCTGAAGACCGTGCAGGCGCTCGTCGAAGCAGGCGCCGACGTAAACTACAGCACCTCTGGCGGCTGGACAGCCGCAATGGCCGCAGCGGATAACGGACATCTGCCGGTTCTGAAATATCTTGCATCAAAAAAAGCTGACCTCAATGCCCGCACCCGTATGGGCCGCACCCTGCTCATGCGCGCCGCATTTCACGGACAAACTGCCGTCGTACAATACCTGATTTCAAGGGGTGCCAAACCCAACGATGCAGACCAAAGCGGAGTCACTGCGCTCATGCTCGCAGCGCAGCAGGGCCATGACGCCACCGTAAAGGCGTTGCTCGGGGCAGGTGCTGACAAAAACGCATTGGCTGCATCGCAAAAAAATGCTCTGGCACTGGCGCGCGAGGGCGAAGCGGCAAACGCCGGCTACCGTGCAGAAGAATTCAAGCGCACCATCGCGCTTTTGAGTGGTGCCGACAGCCGCAGCAAAGGCAAACTCATTGGTAAGGTGTTCAGCGCCAACGGTAAGCGCATTGAAATCACCGGTTCGGGCATCAAAGACGCAAAACGCGGAGCGCGCATCGTGATCAAGACAGCATCGGGCGATATCAAGGCTACCGTCAACGAGACACTGCACTCAAAAATAAAGGCGACAGCCGTGAAAAAAGGCGCAGAGAAGGGCGATTCGGTATTTCTCGACAAATAGATGAAGCGCATTTTCACACTATTGCAACAAAAAGTTTCAACGAACGCGCTGTACCTGCGCGCGCAGAAAGACCTGTGGCCAGAAGTCGTGAAATTTGTTGTCGCGGGGCCTACGCTGATCGGCTTCATCGTCGGGCTCACGCGCTACAAACCAGGCGAACAGGCCTTTGAATGTGGATTTCAATCGCTGCTGTTTTTTCTGGCCTACGCTGCGGCATTGACGCTCGTTCAGGCGGTCGATACTCTGTTTTTCACTGGCTGGCCGCTCGTTCTGGGTATTGCCCGCTCGCTTCTGGCTGCAGGCTACATCTATCTGGCGCTGCGCCAGTATCTTGGCTGGCGCAACGGCAGCATCACATTCTATGCGCCGGTTCAGAAACTGCGCGACCGGCTGCGCGCCGCTACTGGCAATGCTGTCTGAGGCCCTGACCCTAGATAAGCGGGAAATCCGCCTGAGAAAGATACCTGCCGGTTTTCGTAAAGAATATAAGAATATTCTGCATGAAGTCGGTGCGCTGATCGCCGAGCACGACCTGATTAGTCAAGGTGACCGCATTATGGTCGCGGTTTCGGGCGGCAAAGACTCGCATGCGCTGTTGCACATTCTGCTCGACCTGCAGGCCAAGGCACCGGTCGATTTTTCCATAATTGCCTATACGCTCGACCAAAAGCAACCAGGTTTCGACGCAAGCGCGCTGATTGCCTACTATGAAGAGATTGGTGTTGAGTACATTATCGGCGAACGTGACACGTATTCGGTGGTAACGGAAAAAATACCCGCGGGCCAGACCTTTTGTTCGCTCTGTTCGAGACTTCGTCGCGGTATACTCTACGACGAGGCCGAAAGACTCGGGGCGACAAAGATCGCGCTGGGTCACCATGCGAACGATGCTCTCGAAACGCTGCTCTTGAACCTGTTCTACAGCGGCAAACTTGCTGCTATGCCACCGAAGCTGTTAAGCGACGATGGCCGCAATACGGTGATCAGGCCACTCTTACGCGCCACCGAAGATTCACTCGGCGCATTGGCCGAAGTACTGAATTTCCCGATATTACCCTGCAACCTCTGCAACAATCAAGAGGGGCTGCAGCGTGCGCGCATCAAGGCACTCATCGATGATGAGAGTAAGCGCAATACGAACCTGATACATTCTGCGAAGCGCGCGATGGCGAATGTGAAACCTTCGCACCTGTGGGACCTTGCGCTCACGCGCAGCGAAGAATAACAGGCAATGGCGATTACGATGCCAGGCAAAGAAAAGAGCAAAGGTCGCATTCTGCCGCTTTTTGCCGGGCTGCGCAGGCGAAAGGCCAAGCCCGATACAACGGTTCAGCAAACGGGTACGCAGCTTTTTCGGCAGGTAGTGAACTACGTACGTGACCGCGCCAAAGAGCGCCACATCGGCTGGAGCCTTATTCCAGCGTTGGTGACGCTGCGCATCGTCGCAACGGAAAATCTGCGCGCCATACGAACGGCTTTTGAAAACGGCATCTCAGCAGAAAAGCCCGTGCACCCCGATCTTCTCGCAGAATTTCTCGAAATGCGCCGCTTTTTTACCGCCGCAATTATCTATAAGGCAGCAGAAAACTGGAAACCACAACACATGGGTCGCAGGCAGGCGCGGGCTATCGATGACCTGCTCGATGACCTGCAGTTCTTAAGCGAAAATAACTCATGGGACTGGGTGAGTTTTCACGAAACTGAGTTTGAGTTTTTCTTGCAGATTGCGAATATGTCGCGCTTTACGACTGCGCGTTTCGTGCTGAACCGCATTCGCCGTGACTATCTCGACTCGGTGCTGGCGTACAATAAGAATTTCTGGAACATGCAGAACGCAGTTGGCGTCTATCGCACACTGCTGAACCTCATTCGCGAAGGCCGCCCCGCTGAGGCCGAAGGCGAAATTCTGCAGTTTTTCACTCAGAATGATCTCGCGATTGTACAATATTACACAAGTCAGGTCTCTGCCAAGGGTTTTGAGATAACGCCGCAGCAATACCGCGAATCTAACCGGCCGGTTTACGCTTCATCAGTCGCCGAACTCAGCGAAACAGAAATTGCGCGCGTCGTTCGTAATGCGCTCGCAGAAGATAAGGCCTCAGCGGATATAACTACGCAGGCGATTTTTGCAAGCCCGGCGCGCGCCGCGGGCAGAATTTTCGTCAAAGGCGACGCTGTGGTGAGCGGCGTGAATGTCGCGTTGCATACATTTCGCTATTTCGACCAGGGCATGCAGTTTCAGGTCGAGGCGACAGACGGTGATTTGCTCAAGGCAGGCGCGACCGTCTTTCGCTTTAACGGCGACATACGCGCCGTGCTGCGCGCCGAGCGCGTTGCCCTCAACTTTCTTGCCTTCATGAGCAGCATCGCAACGCGCACGCACCGCGTTCAGCAAATCGCAAACCGTTATGGGGTGCGCGTGCTCGATACGCGAAAAACCCTGCCGATGCTGCGCGCCGTTTCGAAATATTCTGTCATCAAAGGGGGAGGTCTCAATCACCGCCACGATCTCTCTGAAATGGGCCTCATTAAAGACAACCACATCGCGCAGGCAGGCTCGGTCACGGCTGCAATTCTTGCCTTTAAGCGCCATGCGCCGTTCACGCCGCTCGAAGTTGAGGTAGATACCCTGGCGCAGCTCGCCGAAGCGCTGCCGCTAAAACCCGAAATGGTGCTGCTTGACAATATGGATAATGCGACAATGGCAGAGGCGATGAAACTCATTCAAGAGGCGAACCGCATGAACGGTACAAAGACCACTGCAGAAGCCTCGGGCGGTTTCACGCTTGATAATCTTGACCGTTTAAAAGATACTGGCGTGAACTATGTCAGTCTGGGCGCCATCACGAATGTTATCGAACCGCCTGATTTTAGTCTTGAAATTCTGTGACCTTTACCTGATGCCTGCGTCGGTCGGGTTATAGCGATAAACTTCTGTATAGGGCAACCCAAGGCCGCCCAGGTCTTTCAGCGTGAAACTGATAAATACCGTTTGCTCGAGAAAGCTCGTTCGGTCGCGCAGGTAAGTTCCCGTAAAAATGGTACGGCGCTGAGACGCAAAACTCAGGCGCAGCAGCCATTTATGCAGATCGTGTTCGATGCTCGCGAAAAAACTCTCCATGTTGAGAATGCGGTTGCTTCTCGCGTTCGGGTCAAACGGATTCAGCGATTTTACCAGGTCGTCGAAAAAAGGCACGTGCGCCGGGTTCACCGACTGGTAACGTTCGAACTGGTCGGCGATTGAGTTTAACGCGAGTCGCAGCCGCCAGTAGTCGTGCAGTTTGATGTCGGTTTCGAACCCGAGCCTCAGGTTCGATTCGGCGATATTGATGAAGTTGTGCCGGTAGGTCGAGGTGATTTTGAAAAGTGTCAGCTCGCGCATGAAGGGCAGCCGGTAGCCCCCCAGGCGGTAATAGAACTGAAAGTCATTGGTGTTCATCGTATCGAACTGTATCGAATATGCTGCACTGTTTAGAATGCCAATGCCGTTGAAGTGGTTATACTTGCGCTGGTTGAGTCCATAAAGATTCACGGTGAAGCCCCGAATAAAATCGTAATCCGCCTGGGTGCGAGCCAGCAGATCTGACCAGCGTTCTTGTTCTTTAAGGGCAATGGGGTATGGCCTGAGGTCGCGCGTAGCCGTAAAAGAAATGATCGCGTAAGGGTTCAAATCTGAGACGACCGATGCGGTGACTGCGTGTGCCCGGTCGTGGTTGAAGGTCAGATCTTGTCCCTGATCGGCGAATGAATAGCGGCGCACATGCACCCCCTGCGCATAAAGAATCGGATAGCCCACGCGCAGCGTGTTGTTGGTGAAGAGATATCCGTATGTTTGCCGCGCCATTTCACGGCGCAGCAGCGGGTCATCGAGATCTGTATAGTTATACTGCAGACCGAGCCCGCCCGATGGTACGAAATTGATCCACGGTAAAAAGGCAAAATAGAAGCTCACCTGATCGAAGATATCATTGCGCAAGAACGCCTTAACGGGCACAGAAGTAATGTCGCGGTAATACCGGCTGAAATTCGAGTTGAGGTAGACCCGGTTCATGATGCCCTTGAAAGAACCTTCGCCACCGCGCACGAGATAATTGCGGTGCGATACCGTGAGTTCGGGCGAAAGATCGTAAACCGGGGCGTACTTTGAATCGGCGTCGTTCGATGCCTGATACCACGCGAGCTGGCGAATCGCGCGCAGCGAAATCTGCGTGTCTTTGCTCGCGTGGTTTATGCCGGCTTCCCAGTTGAGAATGTTGGTCTGAAGAGTCTGTTGCGTGAAGCGTGGCCGGTAAATCGCATTTAAGGTCATATCGGGTTCGTAGCGTTCGCCGAATTCAAGCTCGAAGTTACGGTGCTTATAATACTGAAAACGGGCGTAAGCCGAAGTGACCGCGTCATCTTTGAGAGACTTGTGCAGATTACCCGCGGCGTCGGCCCTGATCTTGTACCAGAATTGTTCGCTGGTGCCATAACTGCCGTCGGGTTGCAATACCTGATTGGTGACAACCGTTGTGCCCGTGCTGTCGGTTGTCGTGCGACGGGCCTTAAAATTTGAGACAGCGAGATCGAACGTGTACTTCAGGTCTGGATCGTCGCGTTTTAGCACAGTGCCGAATAAATAGCCCGTCTTTTCATACCAGTCGAAAATGAGTTTTCCCTGTTTCGGCAACAGCAGGCTCTTGTCGGCTGTCGGGTTAGAGAAGTTCCAGGTATTCTGCAAGAAATGCCCACGCGTAATGTTGTTACCATATTGCGTGATGACACCTGTGCCGGTGTCAGATTGCAGAAGCAACGGCCAGTAAAAGACCGGGGTCTGCCCGACGTAATAGATCGCCGACAAGGCCGCTATTTCGTTGTTCTTGTAGAGCCACAGTTTTCTTGCCTTGAAGTAATAGTGCGGATGCTTTTCGTCGCACGTGGTAAAAAATGCATCGCGCGCGATATAACGGTTTGACTCGATCTGCTTGATCACGCTGCCTGAAAGAAAAAACGGGTCGGCCGCCGCGCGCGACGAATAGACAACGCCTGCGTTGTGTTTGTTGTCGTAATAGAATTTTTCTCCCGAAAGCCGGTTTTCACCCGTTTCAAATGATACTTTGCCCTCGCCGAAGATCTCGCCAGTACGCGTATTGATTTTGACCGTCTCTGCGCGCAGGTATGCAGTCCCTGACCTGAGTATAATGCCGCCCCGCAGAATAAAAATACCTTCGTCGCCTTCGCCGACCGTGACGTATTCGGCCTCAGATGCCCTGACGATCTCGATTGCCCCGGCGCTGCTCTGGTTATTCTGCGCAAAGAGTGAACCCGCCGCCACGAGGCTGCAGAAGAGTATTGCGGCAGATAAACCGCGGATTGCCGCAAGCCGCTGAAACACGCATTGTAGAGCGGGGCGGGCGGATACGCCGTCAAATAAAGTATGTGTGCAAACGCTGAAGCGAAGCCGGGGTTAATGCCTCGATCACCGCAGAGTTGCGGGTCGGATGCAAGAAGTTCAGCCAGCTGCAGGTCAGGGCAAGCCGGTCGCTGTGTTTCGGCAGCTTTTTGCCGCCATATTTGAGATCGCCCAAAAGCGGTGAACCGTGTGCGGCAAAAAGGGCCCTGATCTGGTGAAACTTGCCGCCTTCAATCTCGACGTCGTAAGCGTATCTGCCCGCGGTTGAGCTGCAGAGCGTGGCTGTTAATGTATAAACGCTGGCACCCGAATCTGCCCCGGCCGTTTCGACACGTTTGGCCATGCGGTCGGTTTTGCGCATCGTCGCGGTGAGCACAATACGTGAGGCATCCCCCTTTGCGCCCTGAAGTGCCGCATGCGTCAAAACGCGGTAACGCTTCTCAAAGCGCCCCTCACGAATCTGCTCTGACAGGCGTGCTGCGGCCTTCGAAGTGCGCGCCAGAACCATGAGGCCTGAAGCCGGCCGATCAAGGCGCTGCACAGCGGCGCAGAAGACGTTGCCCGGCTTGCGATATTTTTTCTTCAGATAAGCGCCGAAAATTTCGTTTACCGAAGCGTCGCCGGTTTCGTCGCTTTGCGAGAGCCAGCCCGCGGGTTTAAAAATGACCAGCAAGTGATTGTCTTCGTACGCTATGAGCGGGGCGAGGGCTGCGACGATTTCATCGCTCTGGGCTATTTTTACTATTCGACGCAGATCGAAGCCGCCATCTGACCCGAATATCTGTGAAGCGTCAAACACGTACCCCGGTTCAAAACCCGGACACACAACCAAGAGTATTTTCAACTGCTGAAATATTGCGCTTACTCAGCGAAATTCCCGGCATGACCGAAGCAAAGGCCGCGCAGCTGCGCCGCCACTGGCAGCTGCTGGTTGAGTCTGACGACAAAACCGACCTCACGCGCCTTGAAACGACGCAAGAGATTGCCATCAAACATTACCTCGACTGCGCGATGCCGTTGAAGTTCACCAAACTGCCCTCGCCCTTGCTCGACATCGGCAGCGGTGCGGGGTTTCCCGGTCTGGTGCTCAAAATTCTGTCGCCTGAGACCGAGGTAATTCTCGGTGAGGTGCGGCCGAAGCGCACGCGGTTTCTGCAGCAGGTGATAGATGAACTCGGCCTCACGGGCGTGCAGGTCTTCGCTCACCGCATAGGCCCGCAGTTTCCGCTTGAGATACAGGGGGTGGCGACGCGTGCGCTCGAGAGCTGCCGCGACACTCTCTACCGCGTTGCACCATTTCTGCCAAAGGGTGGGCGCGTGCTGCTGCTCAAAGGCCCTAAAGGCGACGACGAGATTGGTGAAGCGCTTGCCGAGATGAAAGACTTTGCACACGAGAAAACATACAGCTATAATCTCGCCGGCACTCGTAATGAGCGACGCCTTGTGATCATGCGACGCGAACGAGAAAGCGTGCGCAAAACTGTCGGCCAGGCCGAAGCGCCGCGCACCACTTACCGTGTGACAGAAATCACCTCGCGCGCGAACGATCAGTTCAAGGGTTTTCTTGCGCTGAGCGAAGCCAAAGGCATTCGCAAAGAGAAACTTTTTCTGGTCAGCGGCGAAAAACTCGTGCAAGAGATTCTGTCGACGCCACGCCTCAAGGCCTCGCTACAGACGCTGCTCGTTTCATCTGACATGCCCGCGCAGGCCCACGAAGTTAATACCATTATGCTGGCGCCGGCGCTTTTTCGCGAGGTGGATCTATTGGGTACCCGCTACGCGATCGCCGTAATGCGCCTGCCCGAGCTCGAAACCTGGCAGAGCCCTGTAACCGAGAATGGCGTTACAGTCTTTCTGCCATTTCAAGACCCGGCGAATATCGGCGCAGCGATACGCTCTGCAGCGGCCTTTGGTGCGCGCCGCGTCGTGCTGGCAGAAGAGGCGGCTTCTCCTTTTTTACCCAAAGCCGTACGCGCTGCGGCCAACGCACTTTTTCACGTCGAGCTGATGCGCGGGCCGAGGCTCGCAGAAATTCTCACCAGAGTGCCCGGCATCTTCAGACTCGACATGCAGGGCGAAGCACTGCATGAGGTGAAATTTCCGGCTTCGGTGAATCTTTTGGCGGGCGTAGAAGGTTACGGTTTCGCCGAAACAGGTGACAGCCGTGCGATCACGATTGCGATGCAACCGGGGGTCGAGTCGCTGAATGCACAGACGGCGCTCAGCATAGCCCTCTATGAAATTCGCCGAAGGCAGCTCGCTCCGCAATGATCTGCGTGCTCTGCCAGGGGCCGCTGCAGCCCCACCTCAAGAAAGCGGGTGCTGATAAAAAAATGTATTCGGTCATGCGCTGTGCAAAATGCAGCGTGTGGCAAATCGATCCGCTGCCTTCTGAAGGCGAGCTTGCCGCGCTTTACCAGAGCGAATACTTCAAGGTGCGCAGCGACCGGGGTTATGCCGACTATGCGTCAGAAAAGATCTACCGCTCGGTGGTGGCTACGCTTGAAAAGAATCTGCGCGACCTGCATTTCCCGGCATGGGAAAATTCGCTTGGCGAAAACAAATCGCTGCTCGAGGTCGGCTGCGCTGCCGGTCACGCTGTAGCCTGGTTTGCTCAGCGCGGCTGGCATGCGCTCGGCATGGATATTGCCCACGAGATGATCGAAGCCGGCAAAAAGGCAGGGCGCCCCCTCGTCGAAGCGGATTTTCTGCAACATGATTTTGGCGCGGCCAGGTTCGACCTGATCACGCACTGGGCGACACTCGAACACCTACCGCAGGCCGAAGCCTTTTTGAGGCGCATGCGCACGCTGCTCGCCGAAGGCGGCAAGATTTACCTCAGCACCTGCAACACCGGTTATTTCGCGCGGCGCTATGGTACCGCATGGCGCTACCTCAATGTTCCGGAGCACGTGTTCTACTTTAATCGCAAATCGTTGCGAATGCTCGCCGAAAAATGCGGACTAAAGCTCGTGCGCGCGTTCAGTTATGGTTCCGGGTTTACCACGCGCGAGAACGCTTCGTGGTGGTACCGGGCTCAGAAACACGTCGCCGACCGCCTTGCTCGCTTTTTTCTGACGGGTGACATGATTGTGATAGAATTGCAGCATCTCTGACGGCGCAAGCCGTCAGAGATGCTGCAATCACATAATATGTCGAATAAACTTCTGGAAAGTCTCTCTGAACTGCCCGCCATAGGGTGGGTAGAAAATCTGCATCGGGTTGAAGAGCCGCGATTGTTTGAAAACCGCGCGTTCGTGCGAGAATGCCTTGAAGCCGTGGTGGCCGTGGTAGCGACCGAGACCGCTGTTGTTGCAGCCGCCGAACGGGAGCTTCGGGTTCACAAACTGCATGAGGCAGTCGTTGACCGACGTACCGCCCGCTGCGGTGTTGCGTATCACGTTTTCAACTGTGCTTTCAGACGAAGAGAAAACATAGAGCGCCAGTGGCTTTTCGCCGCGGCGAATGTATTCGAGTGCCTCATCGAGATGACGGTAAGTGATAATTGGCAAGACCGGCCCGAAAATTTCTTCTTCGAGAATGCGGCTGCCTTCGGCGATATCGGTGATAACTGTCGGTGAAATGTAGTTGTCGTGTTCGTCGGTATCTGCGCCGAACGCGATTTGTGCACCGCGTTTTTTTGCATCGTCGATCAGACCTTTGACGCGCTCAAAATGGCGTTGGTTGACGATGCGGCAGAAGTCAGAAGAGTTACGCCATTCGATCGGCGTCTGGCCATAGAAGCCCTTCACGGTGTCGTGAATCGCGTCGATGAGTGCCTCTTTCTTGTCTTCTGAGACCAGCACGTAGTCGGGCGCGATACAGGTTTGGCCCGCATTGACCCACTTGCCCCACGCGATACGTTTGCCCGCCTCGCGAATATCAGCCGTATTCTCAACGATAACCGGTGACTTGCCGCCGAGCTCGAGAGTGCAGGCAGAGAGGTGCTCAGCTGCAGCGCGCATGACAACCTTACCGATTGACGGCGCTCCCGTGAAGAACATGTGGTCGAATGGCAGTTTGAGCAGTTCAGATGAAACCGAGGCATCACCCTGAAATACGGCGACTTCTTCTTCGTAGAAGAGGTCTTTCAGAATGCGCGCCAGAAACTCAGCCGTATGCGGTGCATATTCAGAAGGTTTCAGCATCACGGTGTTGCCAGCAGCGATGGCGCTAATGAGCGGGGCGATGCTGAGGTTGAACGGATAGTTCCACGGAGCGATGATGAGGGTCTGCCCCAGAGGCTCGTAGTGAATTTCGCTGCGCGCGGTGCCGAGATGAATCGGGGTCTCGACGACCTTTGGGCGCATCCAGTCGGGCAGGTTCTTGAGCGTGTCGTGTATTTCAGCGATGACTGGCAGAACTTCTGCGAGGTCGGCCTCTTCGCGGGGCTTTTTATAGTCTTGCCACAGCGCCTGGTAGAGATTTTCGCTTTCAGCAAATATTTTCTCTTTGAGCTTCTTCAGCTTTTCGCGGCGCTCTTGCGCAGTCGTCTGGCGCAGGCTCCACTTGAATTTTTTCTGCAGCTCGAAGACGCGTAGTATTTCGGCCTTGGTACTTTTTTCTGGCATATGCTCCCCTGACAATTTCACCGATGGCGACAAGATATTTTGTATCCTTCAGCGAAAGACACAACCTGCCACCGGCCTTCAGGTCGCATAATATGCCCGATTGGTGGCGCAGGCTTGTAAAAACCTGCTAAATACCGATTTTTTTAACCGATACGCGGCCAGAAGCGAACCAACCGGATCAAAAAGGCTTTACGACGGGCACTCGCGCTTTCCCTGCAGTGTGGCC
>JAKQXK010000298.1 GCA_029561505.1 Spirochaetota bacterium
CAAGCATTGCATTCCGGTGTTGTCGAGCCTCATGGGGTTGGCCTTTTTTCCCGCTGACGAAAGACTGTATCTCGGTATGCTGGGCATGCATGCGGCGCCATACACTAACAAGATCATGCATGAGGCAGATCTGCTTATTGCGATCGGCGTGCGCTTCGACGACCGCGCGACCGGCAAGCTCAACGAGTTCTGCCCCGACGCGCGCGTGATTCATATCGATATCGACGCACGCGAGCTCGGTAAATTGCGCACTCCACAGCTGGCAATCTGCGCTGATGCAAGACCGGCCCTGCGGCACCTTCTCGACATTATGGAATACTCCGTGGACCGCAGTGCGTGGCTCGCGCGTATTGAAGAACTGCGAATGGCCTGTCCGTTGCCCATCACCCCCGACGCGTCACAGTCAGTGCGGCTGATGCATGAACTGGCTGCACTACTCGACCCTGCTGACACTGTCACGACAGATGTCGGCCAGCATCAAATGTGGGCAGCGCAGCATTTGCCTTTTCGCGAGCCGCGCCGCTGGCTTACTTCAGGTGGCCTTGGTACCATGGGTTTTGGTCTGCCCACGGCCATTGGTGCTGCAATGGCCAACGCGGGAGCAGGGCGCACGATCTGTATTACGGGTGACGGTTCACTGCTCATGAACATTCAGGAGTTTGCGACACTTGCTGAACTCGGTCTGCCGGTGAAGATCATTCTGCTCGACAACGGCCACCTGGGGCTCGTTCGGCAGCAGCAACAACTGTTCTTTTCGGGACGTTTTTCGGCTTGCGAATTTGCTTCTGCGGTCGATTTTACGCGCATCGCGCAGGCGTTCGGCATTTCGGCAATGACCTATGATTCAACAATCCCGCATTGTTTGGCCGAATTTCTTTCGACGGAAGGTCCGGGGTTGCTGCATGTGAGAATTGCCGCAAAAGAGAAAGTACTGCCGATGGTTGCTCCCGGCGCGGGAAATCTACAGATGATTGTAGAGGATGAGGAACGGCTCGTTGAGACCTCCTCCCAGCGGGCGGCCATATGGCGCTATTCTTTTGCCAAAACACAATAAAACATCGTATCTGAATCAAGCTCTGGCGAACCGACGAGCTTCGATTCAACTACCCTATATTGCGGATGCACGGCAATAAACTTTGCCACGACGTCTTCGTTCTCGATACGAAATACGCTGCAGGTTGAATAGATTAGCTTGCCCTGCGCACGCAGGTAGGGTTCAACCGAGACAAGAATCTTCAGCTGCAGCGCCGCGAACTTTTCAGGGTCATCGTTTTGTATGCGAAAGCGCACGTCGGGGTTACGGCGCAACGTGCCCGACGAGCTACAAGGTGCATCGACGAGAATGCGGTGAAAGCCACCGCTATTGGTGATCTCACGTGTCAGCGTGGGCGATTTCTCAGCATCATAAACGAATCTTCTCACGTTATGAAATCCGCCGCGGCGCGTGCGCAATTTTAGCTCATCAAGCTTGTAGTCGCGTATGTCTGAAGCGTAGAGCACGCCGCGGTTCTGCATCTGCGCTGCTATCTGCAGCGTTTTGCCGCCACCACCGGCGCACACATCCCATACCGACATGCCGGGGTGTGCATCGACGGCCTCGCCCAAGAGCTGCGAGGCGAAATCTTGAATTTCGATGAGTCCCTTCTTGAGCGCCTGCAGCTCGTAAATGGGTGTAGTACCTTTGACAGCAAAAGTAATGAGCCCCGAATCGCGGCGCGTCGTGGTGACCTCGAAGCCGGTCGCCTTGAGTTCGCTTTCAATTTCGGTGACTTTGTCGGCGTAGTTGGCGCGTAAGTAGAGGGGTGGTTTGCCGCGTAGCTGCTCAAGAAATGCGGGTACACTTTCTGGTGCGAGTGAGGTGTGTGCGAGCCATACCTGCCATGTTTGTGGCAGGCCGGCAGCGTGTATTGGGTTTGCGGGCACTTCGACTCGACTCGACTCCGCTCGACGCAAGTCGCTCAGTGACCGCACTTCTGGCGAACCCAGCGCGGCCCACACCGTGGGCGCATCGATTGTCTGCTCGATCGGCAGTGTGGCAATTACCGTGCGCAGGCGAGTGAAGAAAGCTTCGCTATACCACGCGCGGTCGCGCTTGCCATAACTTTTGTGTTCGCGAAAATATTGCGCGAGCCACTTGTCTGCCTGGCGCGCGGTCGGGTGGTCAGTGTACGAGCTCCACAGGCGGTTAAGGTGCTCATTGCGGCCGCGCGAAATCGCCTCGCTGTTTGCCGGCGAGGCCGATTTTGCGGCCGCAGCAACCTTGCCCGTTTTTATTGCAATGCCCCGGTTGCGACCGAAAGCAATGCTTTGTTGAAGCGCGCGACGTCTTTGAGCTCGCCGCCGTCGGCGATCACCGCATGCCCCCACAAGAGCTGCGCGTAGTCTGCAATCACCGGGTCATTGGGATTTTTATCGTAACGCGCGTAGAGCTTGGTGACGAGTTCATGCGCCGGGTTCAGCTCGAGCGTCTTCAGCCGCGGCGGCACCTTTTCGCCGTTGCGGCTCAAGATTTTTTCGAGGTACGGCGATACGTCAAATTCGTCGGCGACGACACGCGAAGGCGCTGTCACGAGTACGGTGCTGAATTTGATGTCTTTCGCCTGGTCTTTCAGCTGTTCTTTCAGCGCGCCGAGCAGAGCGCCCATGGTCTTTTCTGCTTCTTTGATCGTCTCGCTGTCCTTTTCTTTCTGTTTATCGTCAGCGAGATCGAGTTCGCCTTTGCTCGCTGATTTGAATTTTTTACCCTCGAACTCGCCGATGTTCTGCAGCACGATTTCGTCGTAGGCGTCGATCAAATACAATATCTCATACCCCTTCGCTCGCAGCGACTCGGTATGCGGTGAATTTTCGAGGGTAAGGCGCGACTCGCCAGAAAGATAATAAATGTCTTTCTGCTCTGCTTTCATGCGCCCGATATATTCTTTGAGCGTCGTCGTTTTTTCGGCGTCGTTCGAAGATGCAAAGAGCAAGAGCGCAGAGAGCTTGTCTTTGTGCTCAAAATCGGTCGAAGCGCCTTCTTTGAGCGCCGGACCAAACTCTCGGTAGAATTCGGCGAATTTATCGCGCTCTTTTTCGATGAGGTCGGTCAGCGTTGAGATGATCTTTGTCGTCAGGCCTTTCTTGATAGCGGTGAGATCGGA
>JAKQXK010000322.1 GCA_029561505.1 Spirochaetota bacterium
GTTTTACGATCATGTTTCGGTTTCTTGGTCTGCCCTGCCGCCATCCATGGCGGGACAGACCCCGACACCTCGTGTGTCGGGCTGACTGGATTTGAACCAGCGACCCCACGCCCCCCAGGCGTGTGCGCTACCACTGCGCCACAGCCCGCGATAGAGTTGAAGTTTTTACGCTTCAGACTGGCGTTTGCAAACGGGCTTTTTGACATGGCGTCAATCATTATGATAGCTTGGGGAGAACCCGCTCCCGCGGGTTCTCCCCAAGCTATCATTGCCATACTGTCTACGAGACCAAGTGCGACTTATGTTGATCAAAGATTGGCTATCTGCCAATATAACCAAAGATGGCCGCGCGCTCGAATGGTTTGACGATGAAGAGGCCGAGCCGCGCATACGCAAGGCCTACCAAGAGCTGCTGAGTGGTTACACGATTGACCCTTCGGCGTTGCTGAAGACGACGCGCGAAATCGGCAAAGATGAAAAGTTTACGGGTTCGGTCACCGTGCGCGATATTAATTATTTTTCGATCTGTGCCCACCACTTTTTGCCTTTCTACGGAAAGGTTGACATCACATACGAACCCGGTGAAATTATTATTGGCTTGGGTAAGTTTCCGCGGTTGGTGCAGGCTTATTCGCGCCGTTTTCAGATTCAAGAAGATATGGTGAAGCAGATAGCCGAAGAAATCATGACGTCGGGCAAGGCCAAAGGCGTCTACGTCAAATCGACAGGGCGCCACATGTGCATGTGCAGCCGCGGGCCTTCTGATCACACCGCCGAAACAGACACTGAATATGCGATGGGCACGCTGCTGCAGCGTTATATGCAACAACCCCGCCGATGAGCTAACCGAGGCATTAGCGAAACGATGACCGTTGTTTACCTTACAGACATACACGATAATTTCGCCGGGGTCAGCAGCGTACTGAACCAAACCTCGGCAGACCTGTACATACTTTCTGGCGACCTGACATACCATGCGTTCGGCAGCGATGACAATTTGTTTCGATTTATCGAACTGCAAGAGAAGATACGCGCGCGCTCAGAAAAAGGTACGTCGCCGTTTGACTCGCTGCACCTCGCTGAAGACATCGGCGGCGGGCTAAGACCCGATCTCTTGACCGCCAGCGAAGGCAAAGAATACCGTGAACTCGCGGCCGAAGCCCACCTTGAGCTGCGCCGCAAATATGAGACTCTCAACAAAGCGGTCGTCGCAACCCAAAAGACCTGCTTCATTATTCCCGGTAATTATGACATAGCGCTCGAGGGTACGGCCGTTGCAAAATTTAACCTGCACGAAAAAACCGCAGAATTCGACGGGCTTAAATTCGCAGGTTATGGCAGCGCGCCGGTGTTCACACCGGGAATTCCAGAAGAACTGGCGGTTCCGTTCGAAGAAACAGGCAGCGGCACAAAACTTGTGAGCAAGCCGCGTGATTTTCTCAGCGGGGCAAATGCCGATATTTTTGTACTCCACAACCCCGCGTATGGCACTCTGGATAAATTGCCGCGTTATGGCCACTGCGGCTCACACGGCCTCAGGCAGGCAATCGATGACGTGGCGCCACGGCTGGTGCTTTCGGGCCATGTGCATGAAAGTTTTGGTCTGTTGAAACTGGGTTCTACGTACTTTTTGAACCCGTCGAATTTCGGTGCGGTCGAAGCAATGGAAGGTAAACAACCCGGCGGCTATTTCGCGACATTTCAGCTGCAGGTAGATACCGATGGCCAGAAATATCTGCGCGAAGTCAGCTGGAAACGCCTTATAGACGGCAACATTCGCGAAATCTGCAACGTGAAAATCGACAAGAAGAACCGCGCAACCGAGACTGTGCTCGACGGCGATGAATATGCCGCGATGGGTAAGTTTCTGCTCTGACAATGCGCAACCCTTTTCCCGAAAACGAGACGTTTCGCAAGTTTCTGGGTCTTAAAGATTATTTTCGTAATTTCACCACACAAGAAACAATGCAGCGCACCCGCGAGCTCGCGCGGGCAGCGAGACTGATACAATCGACCGGAGAAAAAATTTCGTTCGATCTTCTGGGTTCGGTTAATTTTGGCATGGCGGTCGAAAACTCAGACGTCGACATCGTCATGTACCTCGATTGCGGGCATGACGAAGAGGCGCGCTATGACAACACGCCGATGCTGCGCATCTACGAATCGCTTTTTTTCGCGACGATTCTCAAAGAAATCAGCCACAATCCGTTCAAACTGCAAATTGTCGATTTTATCAACCTGCGCCGCCTCGATCGCGCAATCAAAGAGCCCGGTTTTGACGATGACATTCTCGCGAGGTTTGTTTTCTACCGCACCATCTGCCGCGGTGTAAATAAACTGCCGATTCGCAAATACGAACAGGCGATATCAGGTAATAAAGAGCTGTTTAAGCGTATTGAAGAGCACCTGACGATGGCGCTGGTTGAATTCACCCGCTCGTCGAGTCACCGCATGTCGTTCAATAAATATGTTTCGCGCCTCAAAGAACAGAATATCAAGATACCACCGTCGATGCTCGAAAAAATTCAGGAATACCTGGACGTCTCTGACAAACCGGCGTAGCCGGTTTGTCTGCCTAAGCGTCAAATCGCTGAAGCGAGTCTACGCTTAGGCAATTCTTACATTAATTCGTTCGCGAGCAACTGCTCGAGAGTTTGTGGTTTGCGAATAATGCGGATATCTCCCTTTTCTGTCAGCAGCAGCTCTGGTATCAGAGGCCGCGAGTTGAAAGTAGAACTCATGACCGAACCGTAAGCACCCGCGAAGCCAATCGCAAGCCAGTCTTTTTCTGCAAGCGCGCTCATCTCGCGCCCGTGCGCAAAGGTGTCGGTCGATTCGCAGACAGGGCCGACGATGTCATATTTCTTGATTTCGCTGCGGCGCGTTACGGGCAATATTGGGTGATACGCTTCGTAAAGCATCGGCCGAATCAGGTCGTTCATCGCCGCATCGATGATCGCGATCGTCTTACCCGTGCGCTCTTTCAGATGCCGCACCTGCGAAGCCAGAATACCCAATGGTGCAGATATGAACCGGCCCGGTTCAAAGTGCATCTCTGTCTCATTGGCAAAAAGACCATGCACCGCTTTTGCGAGTGCCGCAAAATCAAAATTAACCGCGTTGCCTTCAAGCTGCTGATAATCTACACCGAAACCACCACCCAACGATACGTATTCGGGTTTTGCACCGAGAGCGTCGCTGGCGATGGTGAATTTCTGCTTCAGGTATTCAGCGGTTTTTAAATAGGGCGCGACGTCGAAAATCTGCGAGCCAATGTGCGCCTGCAGGCCCACGAGTTTCAGCGACGGTGAAGCCTTCACGATCTGCAGCGCCTGGGCAAAATCGGCTTCGCTGAGGCCGAATTTGTTTTCTTCTTTGCCGGTCGTGATGTGGCGGTGCGTGTCGACCTCTACGTCAGGGTTTAGCCTGAAACTGACAGCACCTGTGACGCCTTTTTCGGCGGCAATACGGGCAATGTCGCGCAGCTCGGCAATGCTCTCGACGTGAAAGCTGCGAATACCGAGATCTAAACCAACGGCAATTTCGGCCTCGCTCTTGCCGACACCGGCAAACACGATTTTCTGTGGGGTGAAACCGGCCTTCAGCGCGCGATAGAGTTCACCGCCAGAGACGACGTCTGCTCCAAAACGCTCATGTGCGGCAATGAGCGAAAGCAGTGAAAGATTCGATTGTGATTTGACGGAAAAATAAAACTTACAGCCGGGCAACCCCTCTTCGAGAAGCCGCAGGCGCTCGCTGAGCAGTGCCTCTTGGTAAACCCAGAATGGGCCGGTGTAATGGTGCTTTTCGGCAAGCTCTTTCGCCATGCGTTGGAGCAACGGGGCGACATCGCGGCCATGCCAGTTCAGCTGATTATTATGGTATGAGAACATGTGGTATGAATAGCTGGTTGTGGCACAGCCACAACCAACTATCGATATTTTATTTTGCGACTTTCGCGAAGTATTCTTTCGAACCCTTCGTGTCAGCTTTCATTGAAGATGAGCCGGGTGTCCAGTTTGCGGGGCAAACTTCACCGGGGTGCGTTTCTGCAAATTGGTCGGCCTGAACGGTACGCAGAACTTCATCAATGTTACGCCCTACGTTGTTGTTGTTCACCGTCGCCGATTTGAGGTTGCCGTTGCCGTCGATGATGAAAACGCCGCGCAGCGCGATGCCGGCCTCTTCGATCAGCACGCCGTAACTGCGCGCGATATCTTTAGTGATGTCGGCAAGAATCGGATATTTGATTTCACCGATACCGCCTTTGTCGCGTGGCACTTCTGACCAGGCCAGGTGGCTGAATTTGCTGTCGACCGAGCAACCGATTACCTGCGCGCCGAGCTTCTCAAATTCTGCGGCCTTGTCAGAGAACGCTATGATTTCTGTCGGGCAAACAAAAGTGAAGTCGAGTGGGTAGAAAAAAAGTACAACGTACTTGCCTTTGTAATCACTCAGTGAAATATCTTTAAAATCTTTACCGACGAGCGCAGTTGCCTTAAACTCGGGGGCTTTTTTACCAATCATTAACATAGAAACTCCTTATTATACTTAGTCTTTTATTGAACTGAGTAGAAGATACATTTATTCGGGCCCGTTGCACAAGAAAAATTTAAAAAACCAGCGTTTGCAGCTACGCTGCAAACGCTGGTTTTTTCTCTCGTGTGCGGCTGGTTAGCGCACAAAGGGCATCCGTGCCCGCGCTAACCTACGCACCTCATGTGCGGCTGGCAGGAGTCGAACCTGCTACCCTTTGGTTCGAAGCCAAATACTCTATCCAGATGAGCTACAGCCGCTTTCAGCGGCGTGAGCATCATCTGGTCGATGACGCAGGTGCCGCGATTGCTTTGATGATTTTCTGTTTTTCAGACACGCGGTCAACGAAAACAGAAATGGAGCTTCACCCGCCGCTGTTCTTATTCGGCGCGCTGCAGATTGTCTTAAAGAGGTCTTCGCTGCCGGGTTCGGCTTTCCACAGGGGGCGGCCTTTGGGGTCACGCAGCGCGTACGATTTGCCGCCGGTCTTGAGCTGTACCACGAGCGCAGTTGCGTCGGGTTGAACCAAAAGTTTCGCTTCAACCTCTGAACCAACTTTAATATCAATCTGGCGTTGGTGAAGATACCATTTCGGCGCCAACACGAGGTTCACGACACCCTTGTCTTTTGTTGCGAGCATCGCGTGCAGCACATAATCGATCGACTTGCCGCAATAATCTTCTTCAACACTCACGACTTTGCCGCTGACGCTCAGCTTCTTGCCGCCTGCCACGAGGGGTAAAGCTGCGAGTACACAGAGTAACAAAATTTTTCTCATATACCATCTACGGTAATTCAGGCGGCCCTGCAACCACAACGGCGAATTTGTAGCCTGCTCAGGCAAGCCGCCGCGCGACTTGCAGGGCGGCGAATA
>JAKQXK010000366.1 GCA_029561505.1 Spirochaetota bacterium
CACCTGATCGGGGTCCAGCAGGTATTCGAGGCGAATCGCGGCGCTCCATTCGCGTGCGAAAAGCCAGCGTGCGTGCAGCGCGCCGGTGTACCAGTGGCGGTAGGCGCTGTTCGTGGCATTCTGCTGCGCCCCGGCGTCTGCCGAGAGCGCGAACTGTAAGAAGCTGACCGGGGCAAATTGCAGAATCAGGTTACTGTAAAGACGGTATTGCGTCGTTGTGTCGTCTGGCGCGGCATTGCCTGCGAACGCATTGTGTATAATCTTGAAAGCCGGGCTGAATTCATACGATATCTGCGTGCCAAGACTCTTGTCGCGGTTCGTGGGTGTTATCACCTGCCAGCCGTTCATGACGATGAGCTGCAGGTTGAGAGCGCCGGTGGCCGCGTAGCTGAGCCTCGCGCCCGTGGCGTAGTAGGGCGTGTTCTCAGCCATGAGCGCACGCGTGTAGTTCCAGTTTGAGTGGGATATCCAGCTTTCAACGCCAATATGGCCGAAAAAGACGCCTGCATCGAGCCAAAGTTTATCAAAGAGTTTATACCCGACATAAGCCTCTTGCAGATTGCGGTGCGAGAGCTGGTTTGAATAGCGCTCGGTCGTGGTCTCGTTCTGGTAGTTGGCGTTTACTGATGTGCCAAACTGCACCGCCAGACGGCTGCGCAAGCGCTTGTCGTCGACCGAAGCTTCGAGGTGTGCAAGGTTAATGTTAAATTCGCGGTCGCGTGCAATCTGCGTCAGGTATTGCCGGTCGCGTGAGGCAGGGCGCCACGCGCTAGATGAATAATACGTATCGACGAAGACACCGGCTTTCAGCACCGGGGGTGTGGCGGCCTTCGGTTCTTCGGCGAAAAGCGCTGACGAAAACGCCACGACAAAACAGACCAGTAAGCAGGCAGCGCGCATTTTGACACGATGCACGCACAAAGCGCGCGCCGACAAGAAAAAAATGGCCGCAAATGCGGCCGGCCGCTCTCTATATACTCTTCACGCTGTAGTCGGCGAGATCGAAGTTACGCACACTCAGCACATAGTCGGTCGCAAACCCTGGATACAGTGTCGTGTTGCGCCCGTCTTTCGTGTAATACCAGCTGTTGCCGCCGTCGCCCCACGTTGTCTTCTTCATTTTTTCGAGCAGGTGGCGGTTGAAGTCTTCTTGGCGGTCTTCGCGTACTGTCAGACTGCCGATGTGGTTCTTCATGCACTGTTGTATTGCCTGCACGATATAGCGCTGCTGCGCTTCAACATAAACGAGCACCGAAGTGTGCCCGGGGCCGGTATTTGGGCCCATCAGCGTAAACAGATTGGGAAAACCCGCAATCGTGACGCCTTTGTAAGCCTTCGCGCCCTCTGCCCAGTATGCGTTGAGGTCGCGGCCCTTGATGCCAGTCAGCGGAAATGGAAAACCCTCTGACGGTGACTTGTAACCGGTTGCCCAGATGATCACGTCGACGGGATATTCTTTGCCGTTCGCGACAATGCCGTTCTCTGTCAGCGCTTCGACGCCGTGGTCGATCAGCTCGACATTGGGTTTTGCCAGCGCCGGATACCAGTCATTTGAAATCAGCATGCGCGTGCGACCCAGGCGGTAC
>JAKQXK010000392.1 GCA_029561505.1 Spirochaetota bacterium
TTACCGATAACTTCACCGACGATTTTCGCCGATTTGACGTAGGCCCTGTCTTGCCGCCATGCACGTTCGTTCATCGCATGCAGAATTCTGCGGTGCACCGGCTTTAAACCATCGCGTACATCGGGCAAAGCCCGCCCGACAATCACGCTCATTGCGTACGCAAGGTACGACTTTTTCATCTGGTCTTCGATTTCGACCGGGATAATTTCTTTTGCGACCGTGGTAGGCAGTTTTTCGTCTTGCTCGCTCTTGCCTTTGCCCTTACCTTTCGCCATGAGACATAATAGCAGGTGTTTTCATGCGGTCGAGTTAAATGCAGGCCGAACCGGTCTGGGCGGGTTCTGTCTGTCTGCACTTGCCGATTTCGCAAGATTCGGGTCGCCGAGGCCTCGCGGCTTTGCGATATTGGGTTTTCCATGCCACAAAACCACTATGCCACGATGCAGCGCATCATCGAGTACGCAGACTCGGTTTACCCGAACGTGCCCGAACTTACCGAGCTGCGTGCAGCGTCAGGTTTGTCGGATTTCTACTTTGACCGGTTGTTTTCGCACTATGTCGGGGTACCGCCGAAACGTTATCTGCAATTTTTACGCAGAGAATATGCCCTGACCGTGCTCGAATCGAGCCATGACCTCGTCGAGGCGGCCTTTCACCTGGGCCTCAGCGGCACTGGCCGGTTGCACGATCTCATGGTTACAACAGAAGCCGTGACGCCCGGTGAATGGAGGTCAGCCGGTGCAGGGCTTGAAATCCGCCATGCTCGGCAAAGCACACGCTTCGGCGAAGTATTCATCGCTGAAACCGACCGCGGCATCTGTGAACTGCAGTTCATCGAAAATCAAAATGACGCTGATCTGGTGTCGCAGCTGCGAAAACGGTTTCCCGCCGCGCAGATTCGCGAGGCAGATAAGGCGCGCGCCAATGTCGCGGCATACCTCGAAGAAGGTAATGGTGCGCGCCCAGAGGTTTTTCTCTCTGGCACAAATTTTCAGCTGAAGGTGTGGCAGGCATTGTTGCTCGTGCCCGAGGCGACGCTCGTCACGTATGAACAACTCGCCGTCGCCGCCGGCTCACCTGCGGGAGTTCGCGCGGTCGCATCGGCTGTCGCGAAAAACCCGATAGCCTGCCTCATACCCTGCCATCGGGTCATTCGCAAAACGGGGGCATTCAACCAGTACCGCTGGGGCGCAACGCGTAAAAAAATGCTCATTGCACACGAAGCGGTGCGCGCTTCTTGAATCAACTGCCGGTCGCGAGCCAGACAAACTGCGGATACCTGAGCTGCACCGCGCGCAGCGCGGCTGCGAGCGAGCCCGTCGCCTTATAACGCCCGAGCAAAAGCTCCATGAGGGCTGCGTCATCAAAATCTGGCAGATACTCCAGCGGAGTCAGAATATTCTTCGCCGGCAGGTTTTCGAGCGCCAAATCTCTTGGTTCTGCAAGGCAGGCGCTGTGCAGATAGAGCGCCGGCCCCATGGTTGAAATCGGCCAGATACCATCGCTCAGATTCAGGCAAAAACGGCCCTTGCCAGACGAGCCATGCCCGCGGTAAACAATCAAATGCCAGTCGCGGCTTTCTAGCGCAGCTTCGACCCGGCGGCGCGTCAGTTGACCATAGACGTGGCGAAAGCGAAAGCCGGTAATGCCTTTCGACCAGAAGGCCAGATTCGCATCAAGCATCGGCAGATCGGGCCCTGAAATGTTTGTCAGAACCAGTACATCTCTGATTTCACGTGCCCGCCGAAAAGATCTCTGGTTGACACCCTCACCTTGCAGCGTTATCGCCGATGCCAGCTTCATTTTATAAGCATCGCAGAGTTCGCGCGGCGTGGCTGCAATCATAGTCAGCCGGTAGCTTCCAAAGATTTGCCTGAAGACGCGAAGTTGCTTTCTGAGGGCTGGTAATTCTCTCTTGATTACGAGTGCCGAAAGACCATCTTCGGCAGCTGCGTGCAGCACGTAACGGTCGTTCACCGCATGAACGCTTACCTCAGTGACGGTGCCGCGTGCCTGCCGTGCCGCTTCGATAAACGGGCGCAGCTCCGCGGCGCTGAGCTGAGATATTGCCGAAGTGCGTAACTTTATGCGCACGTCGACAGGCGCAGAGCCTTTGCGACGAATCCATGGCGTGAGGTTTTGCCTTGACCGCAGCGCCTCGATACAGATCAGCCCGGCAAAATCATCGCTGACAATGGCGGCGATACCGTGCGGCTGCACTTTTTTGCGCGAGC
>JAKQXK010000412.1 GCA_029561505.1 Spirochaetota bacterium
GCTCGAATCCGATTCGCTCGAGGCTAACCTGAATCTCGCCAATGTCTTGTTTAAACAAAAAAAGTACCAGACGGCTATTGAATATTTCGAAGCGGCGCATCTCAAAAGCAACGGCAAAGAAGTGGCATTGCCGCTCGGTGGCAGCTACGAAGAAACCGGCCAAAATGAAAAAGCGGCAAAAGTCTATCAGCAGTTTCTTGGCGAACACCCAAAAGACCGGGTCGCGCTCGAAAGATTGGGATATCTCTATTACCGTAAAATGCGTGACAAAGACAAGGCTCTCGAACAGTTTAACAAATTGTTGAAGTATTATCCAGATTCAGAAAAAGCAGCTGAATACAAAGGAATCGTCAAGCTGATCGAGAAACAAAAGGCCGAATAACCCCCCATATGGCAACTGCATCAGACCACCTGCGCAAAATTATTCTCGCGCTCGAAAACGAAGAAGATCTGCGCGCAGCCGAAGCGAACAAACCACCGCGCGAAGTGATTGTTGTCGCCGATTCGGTGCAGCAGGCGATGAAGCTTGCCGCAATTGAGATGCAGCGTGACCAGCTGCAGCTGGACTACAAGATTCTCAACCGGGGTGGTTCGCAGCTCTGGGGGCTACGCCGGCTGCCTTATCGGGTGCATGTATTTCCCGCAAAAGAAGACACACGTTTCAGCGATCTCGAAGACATGCACGTGTCGCTGACCGGTGCGATGGCGCAGACTGCACTCGCAGACGATACACCCATCGCCATCAACGCCGACGGAAAAATCATGGTGCGCATTTACCGCACGGGCGTTTATGTTGTCGTACGCCCACCAGTAGGCGACGGTCAGGCCGTGACGATGCAGCAGGCGCTCGAGCGCTTACGCGTCGCCGGGGTGAACGCATTTGACAAAGGGCGGCTCGAGAACGAAATCAAGACACGCTCGGGCAAGCAGATCAAGATCGCCGAATGGACGCCAAAACCCGACGCCGATTCGCAGCTGCAGATCGAAGTCTCAGCAGATCATATGCGCGCGACCATGACCATGACGCGACCACGCCCGGGGGGCCGCCATCTGCAGGTCGCAGACGTCATGCAGGCACTGAAATCGAACGGGGTGCAGTTTGGGTTTCGCGAGCAGATAATCGAAAAGGCACTCGAAGAAGAAGTTTATTCTACACCGGTGGTTGTGGCTGAGGGTAAAGCTGCCCAGCATGGTCGTGACGGTTACATCGACTACAAGATACGCATCGACAAAAAAGTCGAATTCAAAGAAGACGAATCGGGGCGTGTCGACTTCTTGCAACGTGATCTCGTTGAAAACGTTGTGCAGGGCCAGGTTCTCGCCGAGCTCGTGCCCGCGCAGCGGGGTCAAGAAGGCCGTGACCTGTTTAACAAGCTGATGCCGGCTAAGAACGGCAACCCTGTGACAATGCGGCCGGGCCCGGGTACCATGCTGTCAGACGACGGCAAAAAGCTGCTCGCCGAAAAGAACGGGCAGGTGCTCTACCGCGGTGGCATTCTGAGCGTTCACGATATGTTCACGATCAATGGTGATGTCGGCATTGGTACCGGTAACATTACATTTCTCGGCTCAATTCTGGTTACGGGCAGCATCGACGACAACATGCATGTCAAGGCCGCCGGGGGAATCGAAGTTGCGGGTACCATACAAAAAGCCTTTGTCGAAGCAGAAGGGGATATCATTGTCCGCCAGGGTATCATTGGCCGCGACGACGCGCAGGTCGAATCAACCGCGGGTTCTGTTTTCGGCAAGTTCTTGCAGAACGCGACGTGCATGGCCGAAGGCGACGTGGTCATGGGCGAAAATATTATGCACTCGCGCGTCTACGCGGGCGGCAATGTTGTCTGCAACGGTAAGCGTGCGCAGCTCGTCGGGGGCGAAATTATTTGCGGGGGCGTCGTCAGGGTAAAATCTCTCGGGGCCATGGCGGCGACGCCGACGCATGTGCTCGCTGGGGTGAATCCGCGGGCGATGCAGCAACTCAAACAGATCGCTCAGATTGAAAAACAGCTGCGCGAAAAAATAGCACAGGCAGAAATAAACCTCAAGACGCTGCAGCAGCAGAAGGCTGCGGCGCCCGACGCTTTCAGCGACGCGAAAGAAGAGCAGTTGGTGAAAACCAATGCTTTCAAAGATAAGCTCGAAGAACGTCTGCGCGAAGCTCTGGGCGAGAAAGAAAACATCGAAACATTCATGAAAGAAGAAACCTCGTCGGGTGCCGTGCACGTCGAGAAGACGGTTTTCCCGGGTGTGACGATTGAGATAAACGGGGCCACCTTCTCTGTACAAGATGAATACAATAACGTCACGTTCGTCGAAGAACAGGGTCGCATCAATATTGTAGCTTATGTGCAGCCGGGCGAAGATGATAAACATTTTCAGAAAAACCGGAGAAAGGGCCGCTACGGTGAAGCCACTCGATCTTAACGTCGGCATTCAGAACAGTTACGAGGCGGCTCGCAGCGAAGCCGCACGCCTCGACAAACCGCAGATATTGAACCAACTGCAAAATCAAGATTCAGCAAAAGAGCAGCTCGCGCGCGACTCGCGCGTTTCGCGGCCCGAGGGTGCGATGCTGCACCAGAATCTGTTTGCAGAAGATGCGTATGACCCGCCGGAGTATGATCTGTCAGAATTTCAGAAGAGGCAGAAACGCAAAGGCACACCTCAGAAAAAGCCAGCACCCATACCTGTTGAAGATTCAGAAGAGAAAGTTTCTGTCGAAAACGAAGACGACCCCGGCGGATTTTCTACGTACGCATAACCCGGGCACGGGCTGTGGCTGCGTCGCTGAAAAGTGAAACGATATCGGCTTTGCCTGATTCAAGCACTTCGGCAAGCAGGTTGGTTTCTGAAGACAGCTGCTTTAGCCAGTGCACGACGTTCTCGCGATTGCTCATGACGATATCTTGCCACATGGCGCCAGAGCTCATCGCGATGCGCGTCATGTCACGATAGCTGCCTGCGGCAGGCGAGGGCGTGTCAGGTGAACCAGCCGCTTCGCCACTCATGCGCGCAATCAGGCAGGCTGCGAGGTGCAGGCCGTGGCTGACATAGGCCATGGTGCGGTCGTGGTCGAGGGCGCCAATTGTGCAGGTTCTTGCCCCGACGCTGCGCCAGAATTCAGCCACCATCGCCGTGTCTTGAATCAGCCTGTCGCTGTTTGAAACCGCGGGGGTAATGTAAACAGTGCAATTTTCAAAAAGCAGAGCGTCTGCAGCCCCGGGGCCCTGCGTTTCTTTGCCGGCCATAGGGTGCGTGCCCACAAATCTCGCCTGCGGGTGGTGCTGCGCCACATGGTCACAGATCTGTTGCTTCGTTGAACACATGTCGATCACCACGAGAGATTCGCGCAGCTCAGGTATCGCCATGGCCGCGTCGATCGCCGGCAGACAGTCAGAGATATTGAGGCCGAGCACCAGCAGGTCGGTACCGATCAGGTGCTCGGGTGCAAACTCACCAGCGAGAATGACCTCTGGCAGCCCCCGCGATTTCAGCAATTTGCGGCTGCCTTCGCTGCGCACCGAGCCCGCCACCTCGTGGCCGAGTTCTTTGAGCCGCAGCGCCAGTGACGCACCCATGAGGCCCATGCCCTGTACGAAAACTTTCATAATTTCTCACGAATAAATGGCATTGGGTTATACGTCAGCTCATAATAGTTGTCGGGTTCAAGACTACGCACCCGCACCTCATAGTGCAGGTGCGGGCCTGTCGAGCGGCCGGTCGTGCCGACAAAACCTATAAGTTCGCCGCGTTTCACCTTCTGGTCTTTGCGCACAGAAATATCGTTCATGTGCGCATAAACTGTGATCAGGCCGAATTTGTGCAGAATGCGCACATTTTTTCCGAGGCCGCTCGTACCTTCGTCGGCGGCAGACGCGATCACGCCATCAGCCGTTGCGTAAATTGGAGCTCCCACCCCGCCCGCAAAGTCAATGCCGGTGTGAAAATTCGTTTCGAGACCGAAGGGGTCAATGCGGCGCCCGTAAAGTGAGGTAATCTGGTTAGAGCGCACGGCAATGCCGAGTGGCATGCTCGCGTATGCCTCTTCGCGCGCCGTGATGATGCGCATCACGCTCATGAGCGGCAGAATTTTTGCACTCTGCTGCAGCGCAGAGTCTGTCTGGCCGATCTCGCCGAGATCGGGTTTGGCGCCGAAAATAGTGCGGTAATATTCATCGCCGATTTTCTGCAGGTCGTCAAGATTTTCGGCGATGCGGTACTTACCGTTTTCAAGAATTTCCCATCGGGCAAGCCACGCCGAAGCCAGCTCGGCAGAAACACGTTTGTCTTCTTCTAACGGCGCCCGCTGCAATAAAGAAAATGCTATAAGCCCTGCGGTTACGATCAGTATGCCGAATATAAAATAGATGGCAGAGTAGGCGATGCGCCATTCGCGCTTGAAGCCACCCTGCGCAGGAATAACCGCGAGCGTGAATGCCCGCGTATCGAGGCGCACGCGGCGCTCGCGCGAATATTCAGCGGCATTACGGGAGGGCATAAAAACTCAGCTTCGGAAATTTATTTGCTGTCACAAGTTCGATTTAGTATACTGCGTTTAAGAAAACGAAACGTCAAGTTATTAACGGCCTTTTGCCAGAGTCTGCTATCAGGTTCTGGCGGCGGCAACTGAATAACCTACAGGAGAAAGCATGGGCCTCGTACAAGAAATCACAGACCAGAATTTTACCAGCAAGACCGGCAGCGGTGTGGTTATGGTAGACTTTTGGGCGCCGTGGTGCGGGCCCTGCCGAATGGTGGCGCCGGTGCTTGAAGACCTGCAAAAAGAAATGGGCGAAAAGGTTTCGATCGTCAAGATGAATGTCGATGAGAATCCCGATACGGCGATGAAGTTTGGTATTACCAGCATACCGACACTGATGATCTTTAAGAACGGCGAGATGGTCGACCGCACAGTCGGCGCGGCGCCAAAAGAACACTACAAGACCATTCTCGGCAAACATTTCTGATGCAAGATCGCGGTGGCTTTGCCACCGTCGTTTTTGAACAGTCACTATTTCGAACGGCTCAGCTCTTCAGCGCGTGAAAAAACCGAAAGCATTTCACGCGTTGACATTGTCTCGTCGCCACGTTCGTCTTCGCTAAAAAGCCCAGACCGCACGGCATCACGGTAATACCAGCCAGACGTACCAAACAGGCGCGTGAAAGCACTGAGCGGCAGATCGAAGCGTTGCATCAGCAGACGCGCGAATTCTTTACGTTGAATCGGCTGGCGGTCGCGCCTGACTGAAATGCCGCGCGACTCGAGGTACGATTCGATGCGCTCGTTGGTCACGCTGGCCGTTTCTTGCATCGTCGATTTTTGCGCCTTCAAATCGCGCACCAGCGCAGACTTAACCGAATAGTAGATCAGGTCATAAGAGTCAGAAAATGTTGCGACCGTATCTTTGAGCAGAGCACCGACGACATCGACCGCAGACAGGCCTGCCGGTGCCGTAAGCCAAAACAGCAAAATGGCAATGCGGATGTATTTCTCGAAAGAGACCATTTTTGTTATCGCGGCCGCAGGCCCCTCTTACAATATACGGAAAATATGTCAGTTTAGCGACACAATTTTACCCGCTGCCGCCGCGAGGTCTATGGTGATCTGTCGTTTGAGCGCGTCGATACCTGAAAATTTCTGCTCGCCGCGTATGCGCGCTATGAATTCAAAGGTCAGCGTTTCGCCGTAAAGATCGCCCTGAAAACCGGGAATATGCACTTCGAGACCCAGAGCGTGTTCGCCCACTGTCGGCTTAACACCCAGATTGGCGATCGCGTTCAGGCGGCGACCGTCTGCGAGCCGGGCGACACCCGCATACACGCCCGAGAGCGGCAGCAGTTTTTCCGGGTCGGGAGATATATTCGCAGTGGGAAATCCGATTGTTGCGCCTCTTTTCTGGCCGTGCAAGACGGTGCCCGTGAGCGCGTATGGGCGACCCAGCACCTGCCCGACTTCTGCGACATCGCCGGCAAGCAACGCCGAACGAATGCGCGATGATGACGTGCGCTTCTCGTCGGTCAGCTGTTCGGCGACGATTTTGAGTTCGAAACCATATTTTTGTGCCGCTGCTTTGAGATACCGTGCGTTACCGCGGCGATTATGCCCGAAGTGGTGGTCGTTACCCATGATCAGGCATTTCATTTTGAGCCTGCCGAGCAAGAATTCGCGCAGAAAAGTGCGCGCTGAAATGCGCAGGGTTTTTTCGGTAACAGGAAAAAAGACAGCATGATCGAGTTCTGTCTGCTTT
>JAKQXK010000720.1 GCA_029561505.1 Spirochaetota bacterium
CGACAAGCGTGATGAGGGCGATTTCCATAGGTTAGTGCAACAAGTGAATCAGCAGTTTTTGTGTTTCGTCAATTCATTTTGGTTGTGCTGAGCAGAGGAACCACCCCGGGGTCTGCCGAGGCGACGGGGAGAAGAACCACCCCGCCCTTCGGGCACCCCTCCTCAATGAGGAGGGGAGAGGATTGTGCTACGGTATTGGCTGCAGAAGACTCTTTCTCTCCCCCTGCCAAGGGGGAGTACCGCGCAGCGGGGAGGGGGTTCCTCCCCCTACAGAGCCTCTTAGCCAGAAAAATCTTGCCTGCGTGACTATCTTGCGTGTGAACCTCTCATGCAGCTCAACAACCTGCACAATCTCATGCAACGCCGCAAGGCTTTGCGCAATCGGCTGACACCAGCTGAAGCTTCACTCTGGAATCGCCTGAAAAAATCTCAGCTCGCAGGCAAAAAATTTCGGCGCCAGCATAGCTTTGGATATTACATCATCGATTTCTATTGCCCCGCGGCAAAGCTGGTCGTTGAGCTCGATGGCCAAATTCATGACACCGAAGAAGCGCAGCGCTATGACCGACAACGCGATGCGTTCATGCAAAGCCTCGGTCTCAAGGTACTGCGCTTTCGCAACGAAGATGTTCTGCAGAATATGAGCGGTGTTTTGCAAGAAATTGAAAGGCGTTTGGTGGATTGAGGTTGTGCTGAGGGTTGCGCTGGTTTTTGGGGGAGAAGAACCACCCCGCCCTTCGGGCACCGCCCCGCCTGCGGCGGGCTAACAGTCCTCGAAGAGGAGGGGAGAAGATTGTGCTACGGTCTCTGACCCAGAACAATCTCTCTCCTCCCCTGCCAAGGGGAGGTGGCACCGCTTCGGTGACGGAGGGGTTCTTCTCCCCCTCTCCTTTAGGAGAGGGGGCCGGGGGGTGAGACTTCCCGTAATTGCTCGACGAACTCAGTAAACCTGACTAATAGCCAAAACAGTGATTCTCGAACTCGCGATTCTCGACGTTAAACCCGGCACAGACGCCGAATTCGTGGCAGCATTCGAAGAGGCCCAAAATTATCTCGCGCGCATAGAAGGTTATATATCCCACTCACTGCAGAAATGCATCGAAAAGCCGGGCCGCTACGTTTTACTCGTGAACTGGCAGACGCTCGAAGCGCACACGATGGGTTTTCGTGGGTCGCCAGAATACGCTGAATGGAAAAAGCTGCTGCACCATTTTTACGAGCCTTTCCCGGCGGTTGAGCACTATGAGAAGGTTTTGGGCTGATGCGTCGCTTTTTCATATTGCTCATTCGCCTTTATCAATACACGTTCGCGGCCTTGCTCGGCGGCCAGTGCCGTTTTCACCCGACCTGTTCTGAATATGCCGTTGAGGCGTTTGAAAAGTTGCCCATGTGGCGCGCGTTCTATCTGACGCTGTGGCGCATTCTGCGCTGCCAGCCTTTTGCAAAGAGCGGTTATGACCCGGTGCCGAAAGAATAGGCGCTATCTGAACGGCATCGCCTTCCAGTGCGAAAGCGTGCGCAGCAACCACTCGAGCGGGCCCGTTGAAAAGAAGCGTAGCCATACCAGCGAGAAAAGAATTACTGTCAGATATATAGCCGTCGCCGCAATGAGCAATCCATCATAGCTCAGGCGGTTGTAGAGCCCGAAACCGTAGCCGTGAAATAATATGCCCGCAAGCAGCGATTGTAGCACATAGTTTGTGAGCGACAATCGCCCCGCGGCCGAAAGCGCCCGCGTCAGCCAGACCGTACCATGATTCGCTGCCGTAAGCACGATCTGAGCATAAAAATATGAAAGCAGAGGAGCGCTCACCGCCATGAGCAACATCGCCGTCGGCAAATATTGTTTCCATTGCCATGTGGCTGAGCTCGCATAGAGCAGGCTGCCGCCGACACCGCTGAAAACCAGCAGTACAGAGAAAAGGTTGAGGCGTATGCGGGTTAACCAATGGTTACGCTCTGCGAGATAGCCGAGACAGATCATCGCGAGCGCGCCGGGCCAGTTGAAGAGCATCACATAACCCAAAGTCAGCGGATATACGTGCAGGTTGCTGGCAAACGCTGTAGCGTAACTGCCGAGGTAGTTGGTTTGCGGCAGAGCCGCATTCGTTTGGCTGAGCACCCCGAGAGCTGTGTATGTCATTGCAGAAATCAACAGACAGAAGATGGCCGTGACGACAAGCGCCCGCTTATGCATGCGGCTCAGCGGCAGAAAAACCAGGCCCAGAATACCGTAACTCAGCAAAATATCACCGGGAAAAAGCAAAATTGCGTGCGTGAATCCGAGCAAAATTAAACCAAAGAAACGTCGCACCAGAAAGGTGGTACCTTCGCGCCGCTGCAAGACAGCGATACCGATGCCAAAGAGAAAGGAAAACAAAGTGAAAAATTTTGCTTCAAAGAGCAGCGAATTCAAAAACAGACCCGCGCGCGCCGTGCCTGACTCAGGAATCTGCCGGTAAGAATCGAAACTGCGCGCGATCAGCGGCAAATTCACGACGCATATGCCCCACAGCGCAAAACCGCGTAGTGCGTCGAGGCCCTGGATGCGATTTGGCTCGGTGTTTGTTGCAGGCATTTTGTTCTCTGATTCAAGGGCCATAGAGATTGACCCGGTGCAAACGATTTCTGAAGATTGCAGTGATGTCGGCCGTTCAATTCGCTTTCACGGTTATTTCAGCGATTCTCTTGTTTCTGCACGGTCTTCAGGGCTTTAGTCATGAAATACGCACGGCGTTCGGCGATTCTCTGACCCGTGTCATGGCCAGGTTTACAAAGAACCGCTTTCGCGGGTTTGCTGTCGGCGCGCTCTTCACGGCGCTTATACAGTCGTCGAGCGCCGCAACTGCCCTGACAGTTGCGCTCGTTGATGCGGGCACGATCACGCTGCGTGGAAGCCTCGGTCTGCTCATGGGGGCGAATGTAGGCACCTCGAGCACAGCATGGCTAGTGTCTTTCAAGCTCATTGGCATCGGGCCGTATTTCATCGTACTTGGTGCGCTGGTGGGGTTCGTACCGCATAAATCCCGCATTCTTGGCAAAGTGCTGTTTTATTTTGGATTTATATTTTTTGCATTAGATTTGCTCTCTTCGTCTTTGGCGCCCCTGCGTGAATACCCCGCGTTGCTGCAGTGGTTCGACGGCCAGCACTCGCCTTACATTGCCCTGCTCGCCGGCACGGCCTTGACCGCGGTGGTGCAGTCGTCGAGCGTTACGACGGGGTTGGCGATTCTGCTGACGCAGCAGGGCTTAATGCAGCCAACTGCAGCCATTGCGGTGGTGATCGGGGCAAATATTGGCACAACTTCAACGAGCCTCATCGCCAGTCTCGGCATGGGGCGTACCGCGAAGCGTGCCGCTCTCGCCAATTTGCTTTTTAATGTTGGCGGTACGCTGCTGATCGTTCCGGTGCTGCCGCTATTTTCGCGAACGGTCGATGCTCTTGTCGAGTCACCGGGCCAGACTGTCGCGATGGCGCATCTGCTCTTTAATGTGGTGACCGCGACGATCTTTCTATTCGCAATGCGCTGGCTCGAATTGCTGCTCAACCGGCTCATGCCGGCGGAACATGATATTCCGCAGAAGGTGCTATGAGCGCAGAAATCTCTAGCCTTTGTGATCTTGGTGCATCACCAGCCGATGGATCGTGTACATCATGATGATCGTGATCAGCATGGCTCCGATGACGACAAAGCCCAGAATATCATAGTGCGCGAGTGCGCCTGAACTGGTCTTGACCACAATCGCGCCTGCGACCGCCGAGGCAATGCCGCCCGAAATCTGCTGAAACGCTGAGCTCACCCCCATAAAGGCACCGCGGTCTTGTGGCGCAGGTACACCGCTCATGAGCGCCGAAGCGCCGACGATGCGCGCGGTGATCGCGGCAAAGAGCGCCGCCGTGATCAGCGTCACCAGCCACAGGGGGCTCACGCCGAGGTTGGTATAGATGAGAACGAGCACCATGCCGAGCGTTGAACCCGCGACAAAAACTTTGTATTTGCCTATAGCATCGCTGAGGCGCCCTGCGATCGGGCCGGCGACCATCGCGGTGATGCCGGTCACCATATAGAGCGTCGGCAAATCGTCGGTGCTGAGCCCCAGATTTCCCGTACCGAACGCGCTGCCGAACGGCATTAGCATAAAGCCGCCCGTTGCGAGCAATGTCGTGGCGGCAAAACCCCGCAGGTAGCGCGGTTTCGTGACAGTTGAGTAGAGGTGGTGCAGGGGGTGCTTGTCGACCTTCAGTTTCAAATGGCCGTCGACAGGGCGCATTTTCAGAACGATGATGAATCCCACTGGTAGGCCAAGCGCGACGATGATCAAGAACGGCGAATGCCAGCCAAACCTATTGGCGGCGTAGAGACCCACGGGAATACCCAGCACCTGACTTGAGGCAAATGCCATTTGCAAGAAGCCCATGACGCGACCCCGCATGTGCATCGCGAAGATGTCGGTGACGATCGCAAAACAGATCGAGCTGATCACACCGCCAAAAATGCCGGTGACGATGCGCGCCCCCAGCAATAGGTGGTAATCA
>JAKQXK010000419.1 GCA_029561505.1 Spirochaetota bacterium
GTTTATCGCAGTGCTGTACCCAGCAATGCGATAAACACACCGGCGAGCGGCAAAAGCGCCATCCCTTGCGTGAGAAGTTTTAAGAAACCGAGGCAACGTGAGAGCACGCCTGCACTGGAAAAGCCGCGCTTGCCCGGCGTAAAGCCCGAAGCAGAAAGCAGATGACCTGATGCCTTGCGCAACAATTCAGACCCATGCGAAGAATGCAGCGGCTGACCTTAATATTCATCGCGATGCTCTTGCTGGCGGGCTGCATCAAAGCCTTCAGCAAAATCGCTTACAACAACCTGCTGCCGCAAATGATTTTGTCGCGCATCGATAGTTTTTTCGACCTGAACTCAACTCAGGAAAAATATCTGAAATCCCGCATTGCAGCACACCACGTCTGGCACCGCACGACACAGCTGAAACTCTATCAAACCGATCTGAAAGATCTGCGCCGGCGCTTCGCTTCTCAGCTTACCCCCGCCGACCTCGATTGGCTTACCGGTCGGCTGACTCTGCATCGTAACGCGATTTTTGCGCGTCTTATTCCCGATCTTGTGAATATTCTGCAGACTCTCAGTGAAGACCAGATCAATTTTCTACAGAAGAAACTCGGCAAAGAGAACAAAGAACTCGATGAGAAACTTGCAAGCCCCCTCGCGGTGCGGCAAAAAGAAGAATTTGCAACAATTATTAAGCAGGTTGAAGACTGGACGGGGAGCCTCAGCGACACGCAGAAAGAAGAGCTGCGCGCCAAATATGCCTCGATACCGGCTAATGCGGTCGACTGGCTGCGCTACCGCGAAGAGCAGCAGGCAATTTGGATAAGTCTATTACGATCAAAACCAGAACACCAGAAGTTAAAAAATGATCTCGAAGGCCGCATGGTCTACCAGGAACGCAACGTGCCGCAGCGATTTAAAGCCAGTTTTGCCCGCAGCATGAGCCTCATACGTGAAATGATTCTGACAGCAGACAGGCTGCTCACGCCGCAGCAGCGCCAGCACGTTATCGGCAAAGCCGACGAATACATTCAACTGCTGGGCGAGCTGGCGGGGTAGTTTAACCAGCCGATTCAAGTCACAATCTTTTCCAGAGCCTATCGGCGCGTTACTGGCAAGTCGCGTACATGGCCTTATTGGTGCCCGTGCCAGAAACCGCAACGAATCGATTGTTACCGAAAGTTACGCCAAGCCATTGATTCGCCTCTGGAACAGTTTTTGAATGCCACGTAATGCCATCAGATGAGACCATTGCCGCTCCGTCCTGAGAGACGGCAACAAAGAGTCCATTACCGTAGGTGACCGCGTACCAGGTGTTTGTTGTCGCCGCAGACCGCGCTGTCCACGTTTGCCCGTCGGGCGAAGTCATCACGCGATTCGTACCCGAGTTAGCAACGGCGACAAAAAGATTATTTCCGTAGGTGACGGAGCTCCAGCCGCTGGCCTCGGCAGCAGCGTATCCATTCCAGGTAATGCCATCGGTCGATGTCATCACACGGTTTGTGCCGGATGATGCGACGGCGACAAACTTACCATTGCCATACACCACACTTTGCCACGCAGTAGCCTCGGCGGCCGTGCGGGCAGTCCAGGTTACTCCATCCGGTGATGTTGCAACCCGAAAGGCAGTGCCGCCCTGCGCGACGGCAGCGTACAGCGATCCTGAATGCGCCACCGAACG
>JAKQXK010000421.1 GCA_029561505.1 Spirochaetota bacterium
GCTGAGACCTGAGAAGCGAAATTAGCAATCGGCAAAACGGAATTTTTCCCGCTCAAGAAAATGTCGCAGCGAATTCGGCTTCTTTCCGAAAACTTCTTCATATATCGGTGAAACCGCAGGTGCTGACGTGAACCGGGGCAAGAAATGTAGCAAAATCATCACGCAAACAAAAGCTACTGGCATGCCTTCTCTTCTTTTTCTTAGGTAGAAAGCCAACAACCCAGAATTCACGTACACGATTTTTTTTGACAAAACATCTGAAAGTACGCTGCTGGCGTAGTAGAAATTTTCAAGGTCAGTACCTGTAACTTCGATCGCACGATTGGCAAAACGGTCAAAGTCGGCGAGAAAAACAGCCACGAGCTCGCCAATATTCTCTGCGTCGGTCCACATAAATTTTGCGCGACCAGCAGGGAGAAAGATGATTTTATGGTCGCGAATATCTTTTAACAACGTCGTCGTCAGATTTTGCATAAAGTAACCTGGCCTGACAAAAATATAATTCAGACCACTCAAACGAATTAGTCTTTCGATCTTCTGATGCGGTATGAGGCTGCTTTTTTCCGCGCCTTGAACAGAAAGACCGTATCGATTTGATCGAATACGCCCGAGGCCGGGCACTCGAAGTCAAATATGCGAAATTCCAGGCGGGCAAGTTCGGGAAATGCGGCGCGCCCTTCGCTTTTGCTGCGACAGGCGATCGAAATGTTTTCTGGCTGATATACAGCTGCCAGGTGTCTGACAGCTGAGGTGCCTATGGTTCCCGTAGCGCCAGTTATCAGTATTCTGCGTTGCATAGCATTTAGTTATGGTTTTAAAACTTCACCCGGGCCACCGTTTCCGGTGAATTTCACCACAAAACGGGTGTATTTGCCGCTTTCCGATTCAACCTCAATCGTCGCCCCCATCTGGCGGCAGCTCTCTGCAACGATGCTCATACCGATGCCGCGCCCGGCAAGCTCGCTAACGCCTTCGTGCGTCGAAACTTCGCTCTCAAAGATGAGTTTCAGCTTTTCCGCTGAGGTCATCGCATCAAATTGCGATTTAGTGAGTCGCCCGGCTGCGATAAGACGCTCGCCGAGTCGTTCTGCAGCAATGCCCCGGCCGTCGTCTTCTACAAAAATAGAAAGAGCATCGTTGGTCAACTGGGTGCTGAGTCGCACTCGTCCCTCTTCTGGTTTTCCGGCAGCCCGGCGCGTCTCGGGAGCCTCAATGCCATGCACGGCTGAATTACGTACGAGCTGCACAAGCATGTCTTTGACCACTTTGCGCAAACCTGGTGCAATCAGATCAGAGCGAAACTCGTCAAAAACCAACTTGGCTTTCTTGTGCTGCGAGGCTGCAGCCTTTTCGAGCGCCGTTGAAACAGCCCGCAGCAGCAAGTCTTCTTTCTTTTGCCGGCCCAAAGCGCCCTGAAAAACTTCAATTTTATCAAGCCACGACCTAAGTTCGGCAGCAAGGTTCTGCAGGTCTGCTAACGGTGCCGCGAGCGCAGAAACATGCGAAGCGAGTATCGCTTTTTCTTGCAGAATTTTGTCGATCGCGCTTTCTGTCTGGTGGGCAAGATCGGTAAGCGCCTGAAAATTCAGCAGAGAAGAATTGCCTTTGATCGAGTGCACGACGCGATAAATATCGAGCAGCATCGCGCGCCGGTCGGCGACCAAGCCGGCGGCGTGCCGATCGAGAGCCTGACTCACCTCGCGAATATCCTGAGCGAGATCGACAAGAAATTCGGTAAGTGTCGCGGGTTCTGACTGCAGAATAGCCAGAAGAAGCTCAATGTGGCGCCGGTTCTGTGCCTCGGTGTGCTCTAGCTTCTGCTGCAGAGCGATTTCATGCGAAATATCGCTGACCGTAACGAGCAGATGATCGACGCGATTTTTCGATTCGTTCATGACGCGACCGAACCGAAATCGCAGGTGCTTCGGGCGGGCGCCGTCAGCAAAAACGGCCTTGATTTGCGAAAGCGGATTCAGACCCAGCAACACGGACTGCTTGCGCTGGGGCTCAAACATCAGTTCGAGAAAGAGTCGCGTTTTGTCGATGGTTGGCGAATCAAAAAACTGCGAAAGAGTCTCGAGAAAGTTCTTGCTCCTCAGTTCTTCTTGTTCAAGAATCACACCCAGAGCTTCTGAATGGCTGCCGCCGATAATGAACCGTTCGCCGCTGCGATAGAGCAGAAACAGCCCTTCTTCAACGGCGCGCAGAATCTGGTCGGTTTCGGCTTTAGCCAATGCGAGCTCGGCAGTACGTTCAATAACCCGCTCTTCGAGTGAATTGCGTTCAGCCGCAAGTTCAGCGTATGCCCTTGCATTTTCAATACAAACGCCCACCATAGCGGTGAACGCGCTCAGCAACTCTTCGTCTTCGAGCGTAAAGCTGGCATCGTCGAGCTTGTTTAAGACCTGCAGCGCGCCGATAATCTTGCCGTCTTGATTTTGTACCGGCATGCAAAGAATCGATCTGGTGCGGTACCCGGTTTTCAGATCATTGTCGCGATTGAAGCGCGAATCGTCGTACGCGTCGGCAATATTCACAGTTTCACCCGAGTCGGCGACGAAACCAATAATGCCCGCACCGCGCGGCAGGCGAATTTCGTTGCCATCAAGCGTAACCGAAGCGTAAATTTCATTGCGCGCTTCATCGATCATAAAGATTGAAGCCTTGTCGGCGTTCATTACAACGCGGGCTTTGCTTAAAATTTCTGACAGTAACTTTTTCAGGTCAATCGCGCTCATGAGCGAACGCGAGACCTGCATGACGAGTGTCAGCTTGCTCAATCGATGAACGAGCACTTTAACGTCTGATGCACGTACATACCGACGGGCGCCGATGCTCTGCACCAGTTCGCTGTAACTGATATCTCTGGTCGGCTTCATATGAACCAACTCTACTTGACGCTCAGCGCGTTAACCGGGCTCCATGTAGATTTGTCTTTGAGTGCTTCGTAGTCAGCGATACGCTGCAAAATCAATTTTGCTGAAAGATCGTGCTCGTGCAGATCAAGAATCTGCGCGAAAGCCTGTTTCGCTGCTGGCATATTCTGCGCCATAAAGGCGGATAGCCCCTTTTCTGAAAGCCGTTCGAGTTCAAGTTCGGCCGCCGTGGCCTGTTCACGCCGGCGCAGCAGCTCATAGATGCGCACCCCATGCTTTTTACCTTTGACGGCGACCACATCGAGCGCCCGCCCGATAATCTGGTCTTTGACGAGATCATACGTCAGCTCGCTCGCCACAATCGACGTATTGTAGATTTTGTTGATACCCTCGAGACGCGAAGAAAGATTCACCGTATCTCCCATTACCGTATAGTTCATGCGCTCGGTCGTGCCGATATTACCCACGAGCACAGGCCCCGTCGCGATGCCAAACCGGGTGCGCAACTGCTTAGCCCAGCTGCCATGCTCGGGCGAAGCAGCCAATTCTCGAAGCGCTTCAATGCAGCTGAGCGCTGCCAGACACGCCTGAACGGCATGCTGCGAATCGGCTGCCGGCGCGCCCCAGAATGCCATAATACCGTCGCCTATGAACTTATCGATCGTGCCTTTATGGTTCATGATCGCACGTGTCATAATTTCGAAATACTTGCCGAGTTTCTGCACGAGTTCGTCGGGCTCAAGCTGTTCAGCGAAACTCGTGAAGCCGGCAATGTCGGTAAAAAGAACCGTGAGCACTTCGGTCGAACCTTCGAGGCGCGCCTCTTTACCACTCTTCAACAGATTGCGCACGAGGTCTTTGGGCACGTAACTCGCAAATGAACGTAAGCCGCCTTTCATGTTCTGCAGGTGCTGGTCCATTGCGCTGATTTCAGCAAAGAGGCTCTGGTTGATCTTACTGCTGTCGATTTCAAGACGGCCGACCCTTTCCATGTCCATTGAAATAGAGCGAAGCGGCGATGAGATGAGCCGCGTGAAGACGACCGCGAGCATTAGCGAAAGAACAATCGCCGCAATGGAGACGGCGTAAGCGCGCTTGTAGTTTTCTTTTACCTCGACGATACCTCTGAAGTCCTGTTCGGGCGCTATTATACCGATGATCCAGTGAAGGCCCTCGTCTATCTGAAAGCGTGAATAGCTTGCGAGATAATTTTCACCGTTGATGGCAAGATCAAAGTTGTGCTGTGCACGGTCTTTGAAGTGCACCTTACCATCTTTGCTCTTCTCTGCATCTAATTCGGCAAAAAACGCCTTGATGTTCGCATCGGGAATATCAGCGACTGTCAGAATCTGCCCTTCTGCGCGTTGTCCGGTTTTTGCGACCACCTTGATAGTCGGGTGGCCCAGAATTTCGCGGTTTTCGGTGAAGACAAACACAACACCGCGTTCGCTAACTCTGGCTTTGGCGACAATCTCAGACAGGCTGTTTAAGTCAAAGTCGATCGAGAAGACTCCGCGTAGTCGGCCAGCAGCATCGTACACCGGGTTTGCGCAGGTAATGCCTGGTACGCCCTGTTCAAAAAATATGTATGGTGGTGTCCAGACGCGCTTTTTTGTTTTTTTCGCCAGCTCGTAAAAGGGGCGTGAGCGCGGGTCATAACCCGCGTTGCCGTCAAACTTATAGAACTTTTGCGACCCCCTTTCGTCGAGGTCATATTCATAGCTCAGCGTGCGCCCGCCTGCAAGCGAGCTGATGTTCGTGCGCAAGAGTTTGCCGTTGGGTTCGGGCCGCGTCGCGCCAATAAACGTGCCGTTTTCATCGCCGAAGCTGACCCAGCTATAGTCTTTGTGCGACCTCAAGATCTCAGCATAAAAACCCGCCTGCCGACTGCGGTCAGTTTCGAGCAGGCCTTTGCGGTAAAGATTGCCCAGCGTTTCAATGTCGGGTATCGCCTCGCGAATGACATTGCGCGTTTCGTTGATACTCTGGTTCGTCGCCTCGCGAAACAGCGCCCAGCCGAAATCTTCCATCGTGCGGCGGGTGTTGCTGAGAGTAAAAAAGACGATGAGACCCCCCGTCGTCACGACGAGCGCGGGTATCGCCACGAGCAGGCTCAGCTTGAATTTTTTGCGCGCCACAGTTGGTTTGGCTGCCCGATTACCGCACAGCCGCCTTAATGCGTTCAGACCATGCGCCGCCCCGCTTCACGAAAACCGCTGGCGTGCCGATGGGCGCCGCGATTTCATGCTCCGCACCGCCGGCATAAGTTTTACCGGTAAAAAGGTGCTCCCATTCGCCTGCGGGAAAATAGCCGGTGACCGAGTCAGCGCCCTTCTTAACAACCGGCAAAACAAGCACATCGGCGCCGAGCAGAAATTGGTATTTCAGATTATAGGTTTTGGGGTCGTCGGGGTATTGCAGATAGAGCGCGCGCACATAAGGATAACCCTTTTCGGCGGCTTCTTTGCCGAGATGGCGAAAATAATCTTTGAGCGCGAAATGAAATTTGCCAAACCTTGCGAAAAACTCAATCGTTTCCGCGTCGCTGTACGCCTGGTGGTTCGGTTTGGGTTTGTTGCCTTCGTGTGTGCGAAAAATCGGCGTGAACGCGTTCAGCTCTATCCATCGCAGCATCGTTTCTTTGCTGCGTTTATATTTACCGAACATCGCCGGGTTTGTAATCGTCGTGTATCCACCGATATCAGAGTGATTAATTGCGAAGCCTGAAATGCCCGAGGTTGTGAGTGCGACGACCGTTGAGGCCAAACCGTCTTCTTGCTGCATGGTCACCATCTGGTCGCCGGCCCAGAACGCGGTAGAATATTTGTTCGAGTAACTGTAACCGGCCCGGGTGAAGAATACGATTTCGCCAGCCTTGCCCGCTTCGTCGATCGCCTCGCGGTTCAGCTTCGCCCAGGCGACGGGGTACTTGTTGTGATAGGTCGCACCACTCTCGCCATTGTGCATCTTTGCATCAAACGGTAGCCACTCGCCGAAGTCAGCCATCCAGCCTGAAAGCCCGATGTCGATCAGGTTGCGTCTGATGATGCTTTTCATCCACGCGACGGCCGCGGGGTTCGTGAGATCGATTAAATACGCTGGAAAGCCCACCGTGCGGATAGCGTAATCTTTGCCTTCAGCATTCTTGACGAGAAAACCTTTTTGCTTCGCCTCTTCGAGCATCGGGTTGGTGAATGGTGTTGCACTCTTGCCGGGAACATCAACACGGGGGTCAACATCGGCAAGAAATG
>JAKQXK010000428.1 GCA_029561505.1 Spirochaetota bacterium
GTGACATGGCCCTCTTTCGGTCGATCAATGAACTCGGCGCCGACCAGAAATATCTCAAACGTTCGGGTCTCTATTTCTTGCCCTATTCGTCACAGCAGATGGCGGCATTCAAAGAATCGGGAACAGAGAGGCTGCGCCTGCAGCTCAAGAAAGGCCAATACCTGTGGCCTGTCATGGGCCTTCGCGTCACAAGCCGCGTCGGCTCGCGCTGGGGCAAACTGCACGGCGGCATTGATGTTGCCGCAGCGCGTGGCAGTATCGTGGTCGGTGCCACTGAAGGCACGGTCATGATCGTTGGCGATCAGGGAGCCTACGGGCATTGCGTGTTTGTCGAAAACCATGACGGTACCGTAGCATGGTATGCACACCTCACCGAATCTTATGTCAAAACCGGAGACAGAATCGCGCGCGGGCAGATCGTGGGCATTTCTGGCAACACGGGCAGATCGACGGGCCCGCACCTGCATTTTGAAATGCGCACACAACAGGGCATCATTCTCGACCCGGAGCACTTTTTCTTTTTACCATACGAAGAGCACCTCAAGCAGGCGCTTGAATATGAAAATGAAATCGCGACGCGTAACAAAGTCGCCACAAAACCTGACACAAAACTCTGACCATGCGCGCCCCAGCCAGACCCTCGTACCTGACCGAAAGGCCGCGGCGCAACAGGCATTCTGAGGGCATTCGCGCACTCACGCGTGAAAGTTTCGTGCGCGTTGACAAACTGATCGAACCACTGTTTCTCATCGATGGCACAGGCAAAAATGAAGAGATCTCTTCAATGCCAGGTATCAACCGCATGACCGAAGATGTCGCTCTGAAGTATGTGGAGTCATCGCTTAAGCTGGGTCTAAAGAGCTTTATTCTGTTTCCCGCTGTTGAAGACAATCTGAAAGACAGCCAGGCGACCTATTCTTATAACAAGGCGAACTTCTACCTGCGCACGATCCGCGCGCTGAAAAAGAATTTTCCCGAAGCGGTGCTGATTTCAGACGTCGCGCTCGACCCCTACAGCAGCGATGGCCACGACGGCATTGTACGCGACGGCAAAATTCTGAATGATGAAACTCTTGATGTACTCGGTAAAATGTCGCTCGCGCAGGCAGAGGCCGGTATCGATATTCTTGGGCCCTCTGACATGATGGATGGCCGCGTGGGTTTTTTGCGCGAGGCGCTCGACACTGCCGGCTTGACGCATGTCGGCATCATGTCTTACACGGCTAAATATGCCAGCGCCTTTTATGGGCCGTTTCGCGACGCGCTTGCGTCGGCACCGAAGTTCGGCGACAAAAAAACCTACCAGATGGACCCAGCAAACGCCAGCGAAGCGCTGCGCGAGGCGCGCCTCGACGCCGCCGAAGGTGCGGATTTTTTGATGGTCAAGCCTGCTCTTGCCTACCTCGACATTATTCGCCGTATCAAAGACGCGTCTGATTTACCGATAGTCTGCTATAACGTCAGCGGAGAATACGCAATGGTCAAAGCAGCTGCCGAAAAGGGTTGGCTCGACGGCGAAAAAGCGCGCGACGAAATGCTGCTCGCCTTTTTCCGCGCCGGTGCCGACGCAGTCATTACATATTTTGCTCATGAGGCAGCTGCCGCTGCAGCTGCCTCATGAGCGATTACATCAAGACAGTATTCTGGCAGATCGAAATCACCGCGCCGAAAGAAAATGCGGCTGAAATCGAAGAGTTTTTCTTGCGCTCTGGCGCACAGAGCACGTTCGAACTGCTCTATGAAGAAGGGCGAACCTCGAATCTTGTCGAAGACAACACGCAGCTCTTCTTTTTTTATCCCGAAACTTTTCCGGCGCGGGCGTTCGCGCCGATGGCGCTGGCGACCCTTGGTTTTCCCGATCTGGAATTTAAAATTTCACAGGTACAGTACGCCGACTATCTGAAAGAATTCGAAAAATCATTTCGAGCCTTTGCGCTCACGAATAAGACCGCTCTCGTGCCACCATGGGATTCTGAGAATACCGATCTCGCGCCTGATCTGAAGAAACTCTGGCTCGTGCCAGGCATGGCATTTGGTACCGGCAAGCACGCCACAACCCAATTGATGGTCGAATTCATCGAAGAGACGGTGACACCGAACGATACGATTATTGACATCGGCAGCGGATCAGGTATTCTCGCAATTGCGGCAATGCTCTGGGGTGCAAAATCGGCCTGGGGCGTCGACGTTGAGACGCTGGCGGTTGAATCGGCCACGACAAACAAAGAACTCAACGAAGAGCGGCACAAGTCAACCTATAACTGCACGTTCGCGGTCGGTGATTTTTCGTCGCTGCGCGATCAGGCGATCGAAAAAGAGCACACAGTATTTCTGGCGAATATATTGCCGAATATTTTCGAAGCGAATGCAGATGATCTGAAGCTTGCCCTTACAAGCTGCCGTGCATGGGCCCTTTCGGGCATACCGTCATTACAAGAAGAGTCGTTCACCGCCTTCTTGAAGACAATTGCCCCATGTGCGTTTGAAATCCGCACAAAAGAAGACTGGCAGATTTATTTTTGCAAAGATCTGCTATAGAGACGCGCGTTCAGCGCGTCTCTGATTTCACAATCCGTTACGCGACCAATTTCGCCATACCTGGAAATTTCACCACGTCGCGCTTATATTCAAGCACTTCTGTGAGGGTTTTGAACCGGTTAAGACCTGAGCTGATTTCAATGTCTTCGCCCGTGAACTGGCTCGGGTGTTCGTACCCCGCGGCGTGCGCCAGCGAAAGCAGCTCTTTGCGAAAACCTTTGATGTAGCGCGCCGCTCGGTTCGTCTTGTCATCGACGTCTAAGCCGCGCTGTAACCACCAGTTCTGCGTCGCAACCCCTGCCGGGCAATGCCCGTCATGGCACTTCTGCGCCTGAATGCAGCCAATCGACATCATCGCTTCTCGCGCGACGTTGATCAGATCGCAGCCCATCGCGAGCGCGACCACTGCACGGTCGGGAAAACCGAGTTTGCCAGAACCAATAAAGGCAATGCGCTCTGAAATTTTCTGTTTCTGAAAAATCTGGTATACCCTTGCGAAACCGGTTTTAAACGGCAGCGCCACGTGGTCGGCAAAGGTCAGCGGCGCGGCACCCGTGCCACCTTCGCCGCCGTCGATCACGATGTAGTCAGGGCCCTTCTTCGTCTGCTTCATGCGAGCAGCAAGCTCGTGCCAGAAATCGAGTTCGCCAATCGCGCTTTTGATACCGACCGGCAACCCGGTTGCAGCAGCGACGCGTTCAATGAACCTTATCATCTCGTCGACATTCGAAAACTCAGAATGAAAATTCGGAGAGATACAGTCTTTACCTTTTGCCACGCCGCGAATCGCGGCAATCTCGGCCGTCACTTTCGTCCCCGGCAGAATGCCCCCTTTACCGGGTTTTGCGCCCTGAGAAAGTTTGATTTCGATCATGCGTATCTGCGGGTTTTGGTCAACCTTCTCGACGACCTTCTCGAGTCTGAAGCCGTGCTCGTCACGCGCGCCAAAATAGCCGGTACCAATTTGCCAGACGACGTCGGCACCGCTCGTATGGTAAGGGGAAAAACCCCCTTCACCGGTGTTGTGCCAGCAGTGCGCGAGTTTCGCGCCCTGGTTGAGCGCCCGCACCGCGTGGTCACCCAGCGAACCGAACGACATCGCCGAGATATTGACGATCGACGGGGGACGCCACGCTTTCGGACGCTTATGCGCTTCGCCGATGACCTTAAGACAGGGTAT
>JAKQXK010000440.1 GCA_029561505.1 Spirochaetota bacterium
TTCGCGTTCGAGGCGCTCGCGAATATTGCGAGAGGTAACCCACTTGCCTTCTTTGCCGGCAAATGGCGAGTCGTTGACCCAAAACTGCATCGATACCGTAGGCGGCTCGATTTTGATGCGGGGCAGCGCTTCGGGAACGCTCTCAGCGCACAGCGTATCGCCGATGGTCATTTCTTCAATACCGGCAATCGCAATGATATTGGGGCACGATGCCTCGTTAACTTCTATGCGTTTGAGGCCCAGAAAGTCGAAAAGTTTGGTGATCTTGTGTTTTGAAACCGTGGGCTCGCCCTTTTCGTTTTCGCCGCGCAGCACAACCTGGTCGCCGACCTTGACGCTGCCGTTGAACACACGGCCGATGCAGATACGACCGAGATAGTCGTTGTAGTCAAGGCTTGTCACCTGAAACGTGAATGGCCCTGCCGGGTCGCCCGCGCCATCGCGCGCATATTTCATGACGGTGTCGAGAAGAGGCTTAATAGAGGTTTTTGATTCGGGCTTTTCGAAATCCGCCCATTCTAAAAATGCATAGTTGTTCTTGGCGCTCGCATAAATAACCGGGAAATCGGTCTGCTCGTCTGAAGCATTCAGCTCAACAAACAGGTCGAAAACGTCGTTGATCACCAATTGCGGGTCACAGTTGGGTTTGTCTACTTTGTTGATGACGAGAATAATTTTGTGACCCAGTTCGAGCGCTTTTTTGAGCACAAAACGCGTCTGTGGCATCGGGCCTTCCATCGCATCGACGAGCAAAAGGCAGGTGTCGACCATACGCAGAATGCGCTCGACTTCACCACCGAAGTCAGAGTGACCCGGGGTGTCGACGATGTTGATGCGCGTGCCTTCGTATTCGACTGCGGTGTTTTTCGCAAGAATCGTAATACCGCGTTCGCGTTCGAGATCGTTCGAATCCATGACGCGCTCGGCGACGTCTTTGGCCTCTACAGAAGAGCAGAAATTGAGAATCTTGTCGACGAGAGTTGTTTTGCCGTGGTCGACGTGGGCAATAATGGCGATGTTTTTCATGTTTTTTTCTGGCAGTCAGGGCTTATGCCCTAACAGTGCACCGCCAAAAAGGGTGAGTGAGATAGGGTGTAAAGAGTTGTAAGCAGGCATCGCGTGGGGCGGGTACTGAACCTACTTAGCACGCGCCAGAAAACAACCGAAAAAGTGTAAAGCGGCCGAAATGGCCTGCTTTTCACTTTTTCGATTCGGGTCGGCTGATAACAGGTTACTTCTTCAATTGCCCGCCAGCGCATTTATTGCGCTCTGAAGTGTATTGGTAGAGTTCAGATAGCAGTGCCTGGTCGACAAAGCCGAACAGCAGCCTGAACAGGTTTTCGTCTAGCGAAGTCACTTCGAGAAACCGCCAGGTTTCGCCCGAATCGGTCGAGACACCCATAAGATTGTAACGCAGATCCATCGTCTGCTTGTCGTATTGCCAGCTTGACTTTCGCTCGATCAGCACAAACAGGTGGCCGTGCGAGGTATGTACCCGGTCGGGCCGGAGAAACTCGAATTTCAGCAGTTTCGCATTGTCTTTCTTCATCTCAGCGAATTCGGCAGTTAGCAGCTTTTCGAGCGCTTCTGCGCCACCTTTGCGTTTGACGATCGGCTCGGCGGTGTAGCGCACGATCGCCTTGGCGTCATGGCGCTGAAAGGCATGCGTCATGTCGATGGCCTGGCTGCGGGCGCGCTCAAAGAGGTCGTCTGCGAAAAGCGTGCCTGCGGAGCAGCAGACAATGACGCAAAACCTGGCGAATGGATTCACGGCCGTTGGTTTCATGTGCGCATTCCCGTGGGCAGCGACACTACGAAAAGCAACTCGCGGGTGAATGCGCGCGTACCAAGGCCATTTCGCTTTTTTGGTTTTCGCCGACCGCCCGCGTTTTGCGAAACCTGCTTTCGGCTCGATCTGTAATAGCCTGCTAGAAGACAAAACCCAGCGAGATTCCCGAGCGCGAGCTCAGCAGCTGCTGGTCGCCATTCAGATAGCGCGCCACAGGCATTTGGTGAAAAATTGTCACTGCCACGCCCGATGGCCACGCGAATGTCACACCGGGAGACATAAAGACCATTGTGCCGCCGGTGTTGCTGATTTTCTGCGAAAAACTTTCTGCCTGCGCCCAGTTGCGAAAAGTCAGCTCTGCGAAGAGCGAAACGTTTGCTTCGTCGCGGCTGCCCCAGCGCTTCTGCAACGAGGCGCCGCCTTCAAGGCTATCGCCCAGTTTGTAGTTGTTTTGCGCAAGGCGGCGCGTGTACATGAGTGAGGTGGTAACCGAAATACCTTCACCCAGCCACAGCGACCAGGCGACAGCACCTGAGAAATCCCACGCGCCGCTGCCCGGTGTCAGCGATGGTTCGATGTTATACTTTTCGCTGAGAGGGTCGCTGGTGTTGCCACCGCCGACGAGATGATATGAAGGGGTAAGCTGAGCTGTATACGCAGAGAGCGGTTTGGCCGCATCAGCAGAATAATATTTGCCCAGCGGCATTTTAGCATAACCCGCAATCGCAAGCGTCTGCCATGAGGATTTCAAAATTCTCCATTTCACGTAAGCGTCGGGGTCTGCCATACCCGCAACTGTGCCCAGGTTGATCGCGCGGTAAGTGCCACCCGAGTCGATAAGGCCCTCACGAATATTTTCGCCGCGGTAATAGCGCACGCGCGCACCCGCTTCAAGATATTCGGTGATACCGTAACCGGCTCCCGCGAGGCCCATAACGCTTTGGCGAATTGCATCGACGTGCGCACCACCCGCCGAAGTTCTTGTTGCGAGTTCGCGCAGGTGCGCGTCAGAAAGATTTTCGTAGTTGTTGACCACAACCGTCGTCGACAGCGCAATCTGACGGGGTTTGAGTGTGTCGGGTTCAATCAGTGTTGCGCCGGCCGCTGTGGTTAGCGGCCCATGGTCGGCCAGAACCAGGGTTGCAGCCGAGAAAAAGAGCAAGAGTTTTAGTTTCATGGGATATCCTAATTATTATTCGCATGCCCTGAAGGCCACGGGTTTGCGTACGCCGAATTTGTGATAAATTTCGAATCGGTGAGTGATTGCAAGAACGCGATCAAGTCTGCGCGCTGCGTTGGCGTGAGCGTGAAACCTTTGACGAACGAATTCTTGAAGGGCGAAAGACTGCCGTCACCGGCGTTTGGCCCGCTTGCCACGAGGCGGCCGCCGCGAGCATAGTGGTCGAGCACACCATCGAGGTCGGCAATACTGCCGTCGTGCATGTAAGGTGCTGTCAGCGCAACGTTGCGCAGAGTTGGCGCCTTGAAGCGGCCCATATCTGACGCGATGCCGGTTACAGCGTGTATGCCGGTGTTGCCTGTAGGGTAG
>JAKQXK010000486.1 GCA_029561505.1 Spirochaetota bacterium
CACCGCATTTCGGCAGAAATGGCAAACATGGTCGTTGAAATGGGCGGGCGCAAGTCAACGCTTGCGGGTGTTGCGGGTATCACCGACCTGATGCTCAGCTGCTTCGGTCTCGACAGCCATGATCGACAGTATGGTCATGATTACGTGTTTGAATCGCATGACAAAAAGAAGATGCTGAGCGGCGTTTACGGTATTAAGGCACTGCCGCGCCTCATCAGGCTGCGCGAAGAAAAATACCCGATCGCGAAGGCGATTCATGACGTGATTGCCGACGGTAAAGACATAGAAGATGCGATTGAACGCATTGCGCTTACCTTCGGGCAGTCGCGTTCGGTTCAATTTCGCGACTAAGCTCGTGGCTGCCTGAGGCAGTTACGGGCTAATGACAAAACGCTTTTCGCCCGAAAGCGCGATTAGCGTGATACCGACGTTGCAGCCCCTTAACTTCATCACCGGCACACTCGTTGAAGCCGGTTCGGTAGCGATTTTTGTTCTGCGCTCGTTTCGCGGCGTCTTGCAGCGGCCGTTTCGCCCCGGAAAAATATCCTTTGAAATTTATACCATTGGCTGGCAATCGGTGGCAATTGTGCTTTTTACCGGCTGTTTTACCGGCATGGTGCTGGGCCTGCAGGGCTACCATACGCTGAAGCGCTTCGGCGCAGACGGTTTTCTGGGTTCTCTCATAGCAAAAAGTCTGCTCGCCGAGTTGGCGCCCGTTTTGACCGCGTTGCTTATTGTCGGTCGTGCCGGCTCTGCACTCTGCGCCGAGATCGGCGTCATGCGACTCTCTGAACAAATCGAAGCGCTCGAGTGCCTGGCGATCGATGTCTATAACTATCTGATATCCCCAAAAATTGTCGCGGCTCTCATCGCCATGCCATTACTCGTTTTTATCTTTGCCGCCAGCGGCATTATCGGGGGCTACATTTCGGGTTGCCTGATTCTCGGCGTAAGCCCTGGCGACTACTACCAGAGCATGCGCGACGTCGTCGATTACGCGACGGTGCGCATGGCGTTCGTGAAATCCCTTGTGTTTGCGCTCTACGTTGTCGCAGTTTGCGCGTTTCGCGGGCTCTATGTTCACGAATACGCGGGCAGGGGCGCGCTGGCGCTTTCACGCACCACGACCTTTGCGGTTGTTATCTCATCGGTCGGCGTGCTGCTGATCGACTATCTGCTCACGGCGGTGCTCATCTGATGGCGAAACCAAAACCGGCGCACGTAATTGAACTGAAGGGCATCTCGAAAAAACTCGGGGGGCAGGTCGTGCACCAGAACCTCGACCTCACGCTTGAACCCGGCAAAACAACCGTCGTAGTCGGGTCGAGTGGGGCTGGCAAGAGCGTGATGCTGAAATACATTCTGGGGTTTATGCGCCCCGACGCGGGTGACGTGATCGTCGAAGGTCGCAGCATTCTGGGCCTTAACGAATCTGAGATGAAAAAGGTGCGTTCGCGCTATGGCGTGGTTTTTCAGGGTGCCGCACTTTTCGATTCCCTGAGTGTTTTCGAAAACGTCGCGCTGCCGCTGCGCGAAAAGACTAAAATGACGCATGCACAAATCGAAGACAAGGTGATGCATTCGCTCGAAGAGATGCGTCTCAGCGAAGCGCGCCACAAGATGCCAGCCGAACTTTCTGGGGGCATGCAACGTCGCGTGGCGCTTGCGCGCGCGCTGCAGCTCGAGCCGCAGATTATGCTGTTCGACGAGCCGACGACGGGGCTCGACCCCGAAACCTGCGAAAGTATCTACGACCTGTTTATTGAAATGCAGGCCCGGCTGAAATACACAGCGCTGATCGTCAGCCACGACATACCGCGCATTTTTCGCGCGGGCCATCGCATCGCAGTTATGCACGGCGGCAAAATCGAAACCGTTGTCGATGCTGCAAAGGTGAAAAAAGCGGGCGGCTGGCTGAAGAGAATTCTATCCGCGTAGCGTCTTGAAATGCATCTTAAGGGGAAAATATGAAACGTACTGAATTTTACACCGGCCTCTTTCTGGCCTTCGGGCTCTTCTGTTTCGCCTACGTCGCCCTGTCGATTGGGGGGCTGCGCATTTTTGGCGACAGCCGCTATGTGCTCTACGCAGATTTTCAATCGACCTCGGGCCTGAAACCCGGTGCAACAGTTGAAATCGCCGGTGTGCAGATCGGCAACGCCACTGAAATTCAGCTGAAAGAGAACCGGGCACGCCTCGTGCTGCGCATCGACAAGCACGTGGGTATACCGGCCGATTCGATCGCGGCCATCAGAACCCGCGGTCTGATTGGCGAGAAGTTTGTGAAAATCACCCCGGGCGCCGAAGATGCGGTGCTTTCGCCAGGGCAAGAGATCAGCGAAACCGAATCGGTCGTCGATCTTGAAGAGATGATCGGCAAATTCATTTACGACAAGAAATAAATTCTTAAGGGCCATATGAACACGCAATTTCTCGAATCACTGGAAGAACTACTAAAGCAGCGCTTTGACGAACGCCCGGCGGGCTCTTACACGACCAAACTCTTCGAATCGGGCCCGCAGAAAATACTGCAAAAAGTTGGCGAAGAAGCAATTGAGTATATACTCGATGCCCAAAATGCCGATAAACAGAAGGCAATCTATGAAGGCGCAGACTTACTTTACCACTTTCTCGTGTCGCTGGTCGCACAGGGTTGGTCGCTTGCCGACATCATCGCTGAGCTGGAGCGGCGCCATCAGCCTGGCAAATAGAACTCTGATCGCGTTACTGGCCTTTGTGCTGGTGGCACAGCCCGTCGTGGCAAAAAAGAAAGTGCCTGCGACGCCAGCGCCGGCAACTGCAGCACCCGCGACCCCTTCGGGCAAAGCGATTGCAGAACCTGCAAAGAAACCTGACGGCGCCGCTGCAGCACAGCCACAACCATCTGCCCCGGCGACTGCACCTGCACCAGCAGCCGTTAACCATGACGCTCTTATGCTTCGCATTCGTGAGGCGCTCAAATTCGGCAATTCTCAGCAGGTGCGCGACGCGCTGAACACACTCACTCGCCTCAACACCGCTGAGCAGAAGTCGCTTCTGCCTGAACTCAAAAAGACCTGTCTGTCGCCTGACCCATTGGTGTTGCGCAAGATGGCTGAATTTATTGGCAATGCCCCGTTCAATGACCTCGACGAAGAACTCACGCGCTTTCTGGGCGACAAAAACAACGAGCAGCTGTTTTTCTCAACCGTCGGCGCGCTCGCAAAAAAGAAACCCGCGTCGGCGCTGCCTGCAATCATTAAAGAGATTAAAGAGCAGGATTTCTCAAAGCCCGGTAACCGTTTACCTGATGCAGTGCATTTGCTGATCATCTACAAAGACAGCTCGCTGCAGCCATTTCTGATGGAGAAATT
>JAKQXK010000487.1 GCA_029561505.1 Spirochaetota bacterium
TCGCCCCACGTCACCGTAACCAGCGCGCCGAGAGTAATCAGCACGAGAGATACCGTATCCGATGCAGATGAGAAATTCAGAGGCCGCATCACCGCCGCGTTGATGAGAGCCTGTATTATGATAACAGCAGTGCCAATCAGCACATAGGCGCGCAGTTTGCGCCGCGGTTCAACCAGATCGGTGCGGTTGGTGCGCAATACGACCGCGAGCGCATGAAAGACGAATGCCAGCGTATAGAAGAAGTTGGGCATGAGGCGCGGCAGCTCTTCAACGCTGTAGCCGGTGAATACATTCGCGATAGGCCGCTCATAAGCGATCGCACCTGCGACGGCGAATTTACCGGCGATCGCCACTGCATGCCACCAGCGAAAGCGAAAACGATCGTCGAACAGACTGTTGGCCGTGAGCCAGAAAAATACCGGCTGCGCGACAACCAAAGCCAGCAAACCGAGCCTTGCCGGCCGCGGCAAAGGTGAACTGTGCAATAACCAGCTCACCAGATAAGCCAGACTGCAAAAAACAAGTCCAAAGGCGAAAAAGCCGCGCGCTGTTTTTAGCGCGGTCACAAGCCGCAGCAGCATCACGCAAAGAAGCGTGATGGCGGCGGTGAGCAGAATCAGCTGAACGCCATCAGGCAAAATAGGCGCGCCAGTACTTGGTCAGAAAAATACCTTCTGGGTCGTGCTTACGTCGCAGCTTCACAAAATCATCAAAGCGAGGGTATTGCTGCCGCATGTAGTCGCGACCTGTATCTGAATCGGCCGGTGGTAAGAACTTACCCCAATGTGCGCGAAAGCCGAACGGTTTCAAAAGCTGCCAGAATTGCGGATAAAACGTTTTTGCAGGGTTGCCTGCGTTGCGCGCGAACCAGAACACATCGATGCGCACGACGTTCTGGTTGTAGGCAGGGCTCATCCAGAATCGGCTGCGCTTCGCCGCATAAATTTCGCAAGCATACGTGCCGGTCGCTGACACACCGTTCTTTTCATAGTGTTGCAGCAAAGCGTTCATCACCTGCTCGGTTTTTTCAATCGGAATCCAGAGTTCGGTAAATTCCGTTGGCAGCAGGTCGTCGCGCATCTGGTTATCCATTGGCAGCGAATTGTAATAGTGATCCCAGAACTTCTGCGGGCCTGGCGGCTTTGCGTCGGTGTCGTTGACCACAAAAAGATTCAACACTTTGGTCAGAATAAGGCTGAGGTGTTTGTTCAAAAAACGGCCGAGAGCGCCGAGTTTTGAGAGGTTGCCGATGAGCGTATAGAAGATGCTGGCACCAACTTCGGCAAGCAGTGTATGTTCGCCCAGCTCAAGATAGGGTTTTGGTTTGAATGCACTTTTTGCCGGCCCAAATGGTGGGTTTGTCTCTTTATTGTAGTCGTACTTTGTCATGCGCTTTGCCTGCCAAACGACTGCTTTGCGTACGCCTTTTTGCGGCCACCACATCATTCGCATGTACTCTGTTTCGGTCATGAATTTCTGCAGCGAAGGGCGCTGTTTGTCACCTTTGCCGAAGAGGTCAATGGCAGCATCGGTATCGAAAGTCGTGGCTTCTTGCCCGATGATATCGTATTTGGGGATGCACTGAAAAGTTACCGTTGAGATTATTCCGAAGAGACCCATAGAGACCCCTACGGCGTTGAAAAGGTCGATGTTGCGGTCACGGCTAGCTGTCTGTACTTCACCATTGCCATCGATGAAGCGAAAGGCATAAACAGCGTCATCGATTGAGTACTTGATCGATCCGCCTGATGAGCCAGTCATTAAGAAACCGCCGACCGTCTGGTGTGTAATGCCCCCGAGGTCAGGCAGCGCCCAACCCATCGCATCGATTTTATAGAGCAGGCTGCGTTCCCATATTGCTTT
>JAKQXK010000490.1 GCA_029561505.1 Spirochaetota bacterium
TCGCCGATGACGACAACCCGGGTCGCCGCGTCTTCTTTCAGAATCTCTTTGAGTTGCACAGCTTCGGTGCGCGTGTCGTCGCGGTAGACATAGCCGTAAATCGCATTGTGAAAGAAATACGTTTTGAGTGATTTCAGCTGCGCTGACATCTTCGAAAAAATGAGGCGCGTCAGCGGAACGTGCTGCAGCATCGAATGGCCGCCGTTGTCGATCAGCAGTATCACCTTCAATTTATCACGCAGCGGCTCGGTGAAGACGAGATCGATGTCGCCTGCTTTACCCGAACGATAGACTGTTTCTGGTATATCGAGCTCATCTGCCGCACCGTGCTTTTGCAGATTCTTCAAAAGCGCGAGCGCCTGGCGCAGGTTGTCGTGGCTGAGCGTCTGGCGCGACGAATACGCGACGTGCCGGCGTTCGCCAATTACCTTCAGCGCAGAAAAGTTGCGGCTCTGCCCGAAGACGCGCACGCCGTTCGCCGAATGCCCCGAATGGCCAAAGGGAGAATTACCGCCCGTGCCGACCCATTTGCTGCCGCCGTGGTGTTCTTTCATCTGTTCGCGCAGGGTTTCCCAAAACTTTTTCATCAGCGCGTCGATATCCATCTCATGGTGGCGAAAAGGCACCTCGCCGCGCTCGCGTGCTTCGCGCAGCCAGTCTCTGAACTGGCGGGTTTCGAGCAGCGCATAGTCGTCTTCAGCAACCGCGGGAATATTCATGTCATAGAAATGATTCAGAAAGACGCGTTCAAACGTATCAAGGTCTTCGCGCTTTTTAACGCACACAAGGCGCAGTAGCACAAAAAGCGAATCGATATTTTCAATCGGTATCTTATCGGGGGCGCGATAGAATTCTATTATCTGGTCGGCACCAATGGCCAGGCCTTCATTGCGCAGAGAGTAAAAAAAAATAAGAAACATGAGTGTCTGCTATTCGCGGATGCGGATGTCGTTGTCAGTGACCACCCAGAGCGTACCCGCTATTTCGTATTGCTTCAACATCTCTACTGGCCTCGATAATGCGCGAAGCACAGAAGCATTATCTTGCCTCGCGAGTTTCAGAAAAACAATGCCGAAATACTCTTGCGGAGGATAGCGCAATATGTTCGAGAAGTCACTATCCAAGGTCAGCAAAATTCGTTGCTCGCGCTTTGCTGCTGCAGCAATTTGTTCATCTGGTTTTCCGTTCAATGATTCATCGCGCGTCGTATGCGCATCATGCCCGGCATTGATAAGATAATCTTTTACTTGATCGCTCAGATTCTCGTCAATCTTAAATCGCATTTAGACGGCGGCCGAGAGCGGAACGATTCTCTCATGGCTAAGCTCAGCGGCATACTCCAGGCAGGCCTGAATATCTTCAGGCGCCAAGGTAGGGTAAGCCTGTATAATTTGGGGGGCCGAAAGTCCCGCAGCGATGTTGTCGAGCACCACAGACACCATGATACGCGTGCCAGTTACGCATGCTTTGCCATGACAAATTTCAGGAGTTGAAGATATTCGGTTTTGCCAGCCCATAGCAATATATTGCGCGAAATTCAGTACGGTCAACTACAAAAAGACTCACACACCCCCAACCTTTCTATCACCCCTGAAAGACAGAATGTCGGCAGCACGTTTGAGCAAGATACCCGGCAGCGGCAATCGTTCTACGTCTTCGACGCTGTAGCCGCGCCGCTTAATTGCATCGATGTACTGTATGAGTTCGCTCGTGGCCGGCGCCTTCTCAAAGCCGCGTGATCTGAGTTCGTAGAAGATCCTCAACGCTGCTTCAAGCACCGGCCCTGAGAATTCGGGAAAATGGAGCGCGAGAATCTGCTTCATTTCATCAACAGCGGGAAAGCTGATGTGGTGACAGAAACAGCGGCGCAGAAACGGGTCAGAAAGTTCGCGCTTGGCGTTCGAGGTGATAATGATCACGGGCTTCTGCGCCGCCTTAACGCGTGTATTGGTTTCGCGAATCGTGAACTCAGAATCTTCGAGCACGTCGAGCAGGTTATCTTGCACGTCTGATTCGGTTTTGTCGATCTCGTCGAGCAGCAAGACCTTGCGCTTCGCAGAACGAAACGCACGGCCGATCGGCCCCCAGATGATATAGTCGTCAAAGTTCTGCACGTTGCGCCCCGAGTTCGGGTCGGGAAACCGCGAGTCATTGAGACGCAGCACGGTATCTTGTGTATAGCAGGCCTCTTCGCCGCGAAACGTCGACTTGGCGCGCAAGATCTCCATCTCGAGCCCGAGCGCCTCGGCGATCGCGAACGCCAGCTGCGTTTTGCCAGTGCCCGGCTCACCCGTCAGCAGTAGCGGCTTTTCCATCGCGAGCGCCATGTTGACGATTTCTGCGAGCTCATCTGAGATGTGGTATTTGCCGGTACCGGTGAATTGCATGGGGTGGGTTCGCGTGTGAAGACACTGCGAGAAGTCAAACCCCACCGCCCGGCCCCCTGCCCACCCTGTCGAGAGGGGGTACCGCAACAAAACTTGACGAAATGTTCAACTTCTTTTATGCGTCGCACTAGCTGTGGTTATGGAAAAACACAGCTAAGGGGACAAAATGGCAACAAAACTCAAAGAAAACCGCGAGAACGCTCAGCAAGAGCACTTCGACCAAGCTCAGCACAAGCATTTCGACGTACTGATCATCGGTGCCGGCA
>JAKQXK010000520.1 GCA_029561505.1 Spirochaetota bacterium
GTGCCAACCAAAGGCTACGAGAAGTTTGTCGATTTTATTTATAAGCGTAAACGAGCGATCATGATCGTTTGGCTTGTGAGCTGCATCGCTTCTGTGGCGTTTCTATTTTCGATAAAGATCGACAATAATACGATGGCCTACTTCGACAAGAAATCGGAATTTCGCATGGCATCGGAGTATATCGACCAGAACATCATTGGCACAATGCCATTCGAATTCAATTTCCGTTCATCTGGTACGGGTCAGGTTTATGACCCGGCATTTTTGAAGAAAGTGGAAAAATTTCATAACTACCTGATGTCAAAACCTGAGTTTCAGTTCACGCACGTGTCGAGTGTGCTCGATATCATCAAGCGCATGAACAAAACCATGAATGCTGAAAATCCGGCTGAGTTCAGAATACCCGAACCCAAGCCCGGCGTCGACACGCGCAAGCTGATCGCGCAATACATGTTTCTCTACAAGACGAACCTGCCGCAGGGGTCAGACGTCACCAACATCGTCGACGCCGACGACTCAATGATACGCATCACCGCATTCGGCAGGGCACAGCCGTCGCAGATTCAGGTCGATAACGCGAAAGAGATCAACGCATGGCTCGACAAAGAGATGCCAGAGATGAAGGCGCGCACGATTGGCATTCCGATCATGTTCGGTTTGCTGATGACGCAGGCGATTCCAGGCATGATCTTATCGATGGTGCTATCGCTCGTGTTGATTACGATTTCGATGACGATTGCTTTCCGCAGCCTCAAACTCGGTCTTTTGTCGATGATACCGAATGTTTGGCCGGTGCTATTCGTCTATGGCGCGCTTGGCCTAACAGGTTACACTGTTGACCTCAGTATCGCAGTTGTGGCAATGGTAACGCTCGGCATCGCGGTCGATGACACGATCCACTTTCTCGCCAAGTTCTTGCGCGCGTTTCACCACCTGCACGACACGAAACAGGCGATTCTGCATACCTTCAGAGAAACCGGCGGGGCGCTGATCATTACGTCGGTGATTCTGGTGCTCGGCTTTGGTATTTTGGTCTTCAGCGGATTTCTCATTAACGCGAATATGGGCATGCTGAGCTCGATCATTATCGCGCTGGCGCTCGTCGCCGACTTCATTATCGCCCCTGCGGTTCTCATTACACTTTTCAAGACGAAGGACTTTGAACAAAATACCGCAAGTGTCGGCGATTGAAGGTTGCCTGCGGCAACCTTCAATCGCCGGATAATAAGGAAGTTATGTTCGACATATTTAATCCGACCGATGACCACAAGGCTCTGCGCGAGCTCACGCATGACCTGGCGAAAGGGGTTGTAGAACCCCAGGTCAAAGAATACGACGAAAAAGAAATTCTGAACGAATCGCTGCTGAGAAAACTCGGCAGCGAATACAGCCTCTACGGCATCACCATACCCGCCGAGGCCGGTGGGCATGGCCTCGATGCGACGGCTTCGGTGATCGTGCACGAAGAGCTGAGCTATAGCGATGCGGCTTTTACCCTGAGCTACCTCGCGCACGAAGTGCTGTTCGTGAATAATCTTTACCACTCTGCCGACGCAAAAATGCGCGAAAAGTATATCGCGCCGGTGCTCGACGGCACAGCGATTGCCGGCATGGCAATGTCTGAACCCGGCGCCGGCACCGACGTGCTCGGCATGACGACCTTTGCCGAACGCAAGGGCGATCGCTATATTCTGAATGGTAC
>JAKQXK010000529.1 GCA_029561505.1 Spirochaetota bacterium
GCCTCGGCAAGTTCGCGCTCATTCGGGGGTGACGACATGGTCGTCGACGCGGCAAATCAGCAGCTCGCAAAAGTGCCAGTAGTGGGGTTTCCCCCATTTTCGACCAGCATGCCGATCACGCAGTTTGACCAGTACGGTGAAAATGCTGCAACCGTTGCGAAAGGTGTCGTGGCCTCGATGCCGGCCGGTTACAAGCTACAGATCACGGGCCATGCGAACCAGCACGCTTCGAAATCTGCGGCTTACACGAAGTCGCTTTCTCAGCAGCGGGCAAAGTATGTCTATAACTACTTTGTTCAGAAGGGTCTCGACAAGTCAAAGATGACCTATGTCGGCGTGGGTAACTCTGAACCAGACCCGAATCTGTCGCATGCAGATAATCGCCGCGTGACGTTTAAGCTCGTGAAGAAATAGAAATACCGTCTGCGCGTTGTCTCCGATTATTCCCGGGTTTACTGCATGCTGTTTTCTCAGCAGGCAGTTTACCCGGGTTTTTTATGAATTGGATGCAAGGTTGGGTCTTGAGATTTCGAAAAGTTTGTCCCATGCGAAGTCTGTCTGCGCCCGAATTTCAGCGTGCCAGCTTGAGTCTTTCCAGCCGCCTTTCAGCGATTGCGCGACGGTGAGGCCCGCGATTACGGCGAGCTTGTTGTTGCTAGAGAATTCGATGCGGGGTTCACCCTCGACCAGGTCATAGAACGTGTGCAATCCATCGATCACCTTGTAGATTTCACCCGGGCGATTGATAGGGTCAGCAAAACCGTCGATTGCCCACGGATAGGTCACGCCCGGGGGCACAGGGTAAACGCGGTCTGAGTTCTCGCCCTTCACCCAGGTAACGAAGGGTGAATGGTTCGTGTAGCTGCCGCCTTCGACGCGATCGATTGGCAGAACAACTTTCTGATAATCGTAGAGTGGCTTTTTCTCTTCAGGGCTTTCAGCGTTTTTTGCCTCTGGTTCAGCAGCGCGCTTTTTGGCTTCGAGCAATATGTCGGCATGCGACTCGTCAAACAGCATCGCAGGTGAGCCGTCGCGGTAGTCGAAACCACCCGGCTCGGCAAAAGTTTCACGCGCGTCGGCGACGGTGGTTGGTGGGGTCGGCGCGGGCGCAGCGTTTGCGGCTGATACCGCAAACAAAACAATGCTGAATTTAATGACAAACGTTTTCACGGGCACTACCTCTCTGACCGAAGATCGACATATTAGGTTCCTTAGAAGAGCCAAAGTTCAGTTAAGGTTACAAAAACCTGCGGGAATCTTCTAGAAAAAAACCATAATGCGCCGGTTCGTTATTGCCGCAGACCGCCGCAAACTGCTTGCCGTAACGATACCGGGTGAGAGGCCGCGCCATGATACCCTCTACGGCATTGAAGCCGATTCCCGGCCCGGCGGGGCTGCCGTTTCTCGGCAATCTGCTCGATGTCGAAAGCGACATTCTGGCTTTCTTGCAGAAGGTCGCGACCTACGGCGATGTAGCGAAGCTGACATTCTTTAACCGGCAGATTACCCTGGTGAACCACCCCGATCTGATTCAGCAAGTGCTCATCAAAGACAACGAGGTTTTCGAAAAAGACGCGGGTTCTAAGCTGCTCGCGAAGTACGTGCTCGGCAAAGGCCTTTTAACCAGCGAAGGCGAAGAGCACAAGAAGATGCGCAAGATATCTTCGCCTGCGTTCAACCGCCAGCGCATTCTCTCTTATGGCAAGATTATGGCAGAAGCGACAGAGCACCATGCCAGCAAATGGCGCGATGGCGCGCGCATCGACATGCACCGCGAAATGATGGCGCTGACTTCAGCGATTGTTGCCAAAGCACTCTTCAATATGGACGTCGGCGAAAAAGTCGATGCAATCGGCGAAGCGCTCGAAAAGGTGATGCGCATCGTCGAGGTGATTCGTCTGCCGCTCAGCGACCTGTCGATGGCTTTGCCGTTACCGCCGACGCTTGCAATCAAATCGGGCATTGCGACCCTCGACAAGATTATCTATGAAACGATCGACGAGCACCTTGCCGACAGCGAAGATCGGGGAGATCTGCTTTCGATGCTTATTGCTGCGAGGCGCGAGGCGGGAGACGACCCCACGACGGTTCGCAAACAGCTGCGTGACGAAGCCATGACGCTCTTTCTCGCTGGGCACGAAACCACCGCAAATGCGCTCACCTGGACTTTTTATCTGCTGTCACAGAACGCAGACGCATACAACCTGCTGGTCGAAGAGGCGAAGCGCGTGCTCGGCGACCGCACGGCGACGACCGACGACATTGCCTCGCTGACCTACACCCGCCAGGTTGTCGCCGAGTCGATGCGCCTTTACCCACCCGCGTGGGTGATAGGCCGCACTGTCATGCGCGACTACGAACTGGGTGGCCATCTGATACCCAAAGGCAGCGAACTGTGGCTCAGCCAATACGTCACGCACCGCGACGCGCGCTGGTTTGAAAACCCCACAGAGTTTCACCCCGAAAGGTGGGCCGAAGGCGAGGCGGAAAAAAGACCGAAATTCAGCTATTTCCCTTTTAGCGCCGGCCTGCGCAATTGTATCGGCGAACAATTCGCGTGGCAAGAAGCCATTCTCATTCTGTCAACGATCAGCCGCAGCTGGCGCCTCTCGCTCTCGTCTGGTTTCAAGGTCGAGCCGCTGCCGCAGGTGACGCTGCGCCCTAAAGAGGGCATGAAGATGGTGGTTTCGAGTGCGTGAGCTGTCACCCCGATTCAATTTACCCCGCATTTAGCTTTGCCATAGCGTCGCCTCATGCACACCCCCCTCGTAACGCAAATTGACGCGGCAGCTGAAGCAGCACCCGAACAAGGGGGATTAACCACCGCACAGGTAAATGCCATCTGGAAAAGACTGCAGGCGCTCTACGACACGAAGATTTACCCTGCGATTTCGTTTTCGCTGCATCGCCGCGGTAAAGTGATCATGCAGAGAGCGCTCGGGCACTCGCACGGTCATGGGCCGGGTGACGTTCCGCAATCCCCCCGCAGGCAAATGACACCCAACACGCCTGTTTGCCTCTTTTCAACTTCGAAAGCGGTGACCGCGACGCTGGTGCATATTTTGCATGAAAGGGGCGCGCTCGACATTAACCGCAGGGTTGCCGAATACATTCCTGAATTTGGCAAGAACGGCAAGCATGACATCACCGTCGCCGACGTGCTGAGCCATCGCGCTGGCTTTTCGGGTTTCACGCGCAAGGGCATGTCGGGCGAAATTTTTGAATTCGATCACGTTGTGCGCGTGCTGTGCGAGCAGCGTGCCGAACTGCACACAAAAGGTGCCGTTGCCTACCACGCGGTGACGGGTGGTTACATTCTCGCCGAGGTGGTGAAGAGGGCGACGGGTCACGATTTGCGGCATGCACTCTACGAATTGGTGCGTGGGCCGCTCGGCTTCGAGTGGTTTGACTATGGCGCGCCCGGCAAAGATATTTCACAGATTGCGCAGAACTATGTGACGGGCTGGCCGAATATATTTCCGTTCAAGCAGCTCGTCGAATACGCGATCGGTAGTTCGTTTGAAACGATCGTGGGTCTGTCACGCGACGAGCGCTTCTACAGCTCAATTGTGCCTTCGGCAAATATGGTGGCTACCGCGCCCGAAGTTGCGCAGTTCTTTCAGATGCTACTGAATGGTGGTGAGCTGAACGGCAAGCGCATCATGAAAGAAGAAACAGTGCTCGCGATGACGCGCGAAACCGGCAATACCTGGTTCGACCGCCGCCTCATGATGCCGATGCGCTACAGCCAGGGTTTTATGCTCGGCAACAGTCCGCTCGGCATGTTCGGGCCCGACTCGAAGCAGGCCTATGGGCATCTGGGTTTTATGAATATTCTCTGCTGGGCCGACCCGCAGCGCGATATTTCGGTAGCGTTGCTCAATACCGGCAAGAGCCTCGGCGGCCGTCACGTGATTGCGTTCGCCGACGTGTTGCGCACGATCTCAGAAGAGTGTGGTTAGCAGGCTCCGGCAAAACTCCCGAAAAAGCGAAAAGCCTCGTCGTTTGCCTCGGCAAACGACTGCTAAAGCGCGTCGTCGCTTTGAAGCAAAGCGACTTTGCTGCTTTTCACTTTTTCGGTTCCGGTCGCCTGCTAACAGGTTCCTTTTTCAGGAACCTGCTAGGATTATTCAACTTGACGCGCGTTGCCGCTGTGCGCGTGGTTGCGCGTGAGCACGGGCAAGACAGCCAGCGCCAAGATGGCGGCGAAGAATCGTCACCTAGAACAGATGACGCTCGAAGAAAAGATTATGCTGCCGCTATATCTGCATTACCGCAGTCTTGAACTCACGAAAAATCTGAAAGCCGTTAATGAGCAGCGACCGAATAGCAAGAACTCTTGAGGTAGCACGCCAGGTCTCGGCAATTCTCAGAGAGGCCAATGTTCGCTGCATGGTGATTGGCGCAGCAGCGCTCGCAGTGCATGGTTATGCGCGGCAATCTGTCGACCTTGATCTGGCAACCTATGAAAATCCGTTTGAGAATTTCAAGAACCTTGTCATCCAAATATCTGCCGCCGGTTTTCAGGTCGAAGCGGTCACCCCTGATGCAGACGATCCGCTCGGCGGAGTGATCAACGTGACCGGGGCAGATTTTGACCCGGTGCAAATCATCAATTTCATGAACCCACTGCGGCCGCAGCGCGTGCATAAACTTGTGGGTGAAGCGCTGGCAGAACTCACAGAAAATACGGGCGAGCTGCAAGTGGTATCGGCTGAATTGCTGGTTTTGCTCAAGCTTTACGCAGGTGATGCGCAGTCGCAATCTGATATCCGGCGACTGATTGAGACAAATCAGCAGCTGGATACAACGCGTATTGCTGCACTGGCTCTTACGGCCGGTCTCGATCACGTGTGGAATGATTTTTTGAGAAAGTAAATCGCCCGGAAATAAGCCGCACATTAAAAAAAACTTGTACACGTCTCTCGCTTACACGG
>JAKQXK010000537.1 GCA_029561505.1 Spirochaetota bacterium
TTGCTGGCACACTGTAGTGTGGTATTCGTCTTGGCGCAGACGGTTATGTTGTTGCTGTTAATTGTTGCCGCAAACCTGACCTGATTTGCAGTGCCAGGCCAACCTGGGCTTCCAATGCGCAATGGCACAGGCGAATTAAAAAATGGCAGACTGATGCCATCGTATGGCGTTAGCGATTTCGTGATGTATATATGGTGATTGCCAGGCGTACAGGTAGCCGCTCCGCCGCAGGCCCGATCTGAGCCAAAGATCAACCACAGGTAATTGCTGGCATCGCGCAACAAGTGCGGGTTGTATTCGTCGGTATTTGGGCTCGAAATTGGCGCCCCGCCCGCCAGACGCAGCGAGAGTTTTGCTTTGACGCGCGAGTCGACTGCAGTGGGGCGCTTCGCGCATTGGCTGACAGCCGACGCTAGCAGCACTATGGCCGAAAGTTGAATGAATTGCTTAAAGGTCATGTATTCCCCACCTATTCGCAGAGGGGACGGTGGCAATTACTATATTACGACAACGACGTACAAAAAATCTTGCCCAATAAGTCGCGCGAGTGAGTTACCGGGCCGACTCTTAAACCCTCAGTACCTGGTTGATCAGCGTGCCGAGCATGCCGTCGTGCGTCGTGATCGCGCGCTGGTTTGCTTCGTACATTCTCTGCACTTCGATCATGTTCACCATTTCAGTGACGATGTTGACGTTTGAGGCTTCGAGAAAGCCCTGCAGAATTTCGGGCGCCTTTACCTGATCGACCGGGCGCATGTCGCCCGATTCGGGGGTGGTGTTATAGAATGACTGCCCGACTTTGTCGAGGTGGCGCGGGTGGTCGACGGTGCGAATCTGCAGCGTGTCGAGCAGCACCGGGTTTTCCCACTGGTTCACGTCTTTGCTGGTGAAGTTTTTCGGGTCGTTGCCGACTGCTTGGTTGATCCATACTTCGCCGTTGGCTTTGATAATGTAGTTATTGTGGTTCACCTGAATCGGCCCTTTTTCGCCCATCAGCGGAAAACCGTCGGGTGTCACCAGCATGCCGTTGCGGTCAAGAATGAACGAGCCACTGCGCGTCAGGCGTGGGCCTGCCTGAGACTGCACCACAAAAAATCCATCGCCGTTGATGGCGATATCCTGGTCGCGTTCGGTGCGTTTCAGCGCGCCCTGATCAAAGCGCGTGAAGATTTCGTTTACTTCTGACCCCGTGCCCAGTTTGCCGACGAGCGGCGACACGTCGAAGCCACCCATGGGCACCCAGCCCACGCCGTCGTCACGGGTGCGGTGAATCAAAACTTCGGGGTTGGCTTTGAAGATGGTGACATCCTCTTTAAACGCGGTCTTGTCGACGTTGGCGAGGTTGTTCGCGACCGTGTCCATTTTGACCTGCATCGCGGTCATGCCCGATGCGCCTGTGTAAATACCCCTGAGCATGTTAGATTATCGTGAGGATCGCCCGTTGTGCTGAGACATAATTTGCCCCACGCCGAGTTATGTCACATTATTAGCTATGGATTTCCGCAGCTACTTCTGCCTGCCAAAATCGTTGACTTTGGCGATTTACCCGCAAATAGGCCGTATGCAACAAGTACCCCAAAAACCCTCGGCCGCTTTCGTCGGGGCCTCGTGGCTCGCTCTGCTCATCGGCATGGCGACCTTCTTGATCGGCATCTGGAACGCGACAATGACGCTCAGTGAAAAAGGCTTCTATGCGACGCTGCTGTGCTATGGGCTGTTTTCAGCCGTCTCGCTGCAAAAGACTGTGCGCGACCAGCTCGAGGGGTTGTTCGTGACGGGCATCTATTTCGGCCTGTGCTGGTTTTCTGTCGGGCTTTCGCTCTTGATGCTGCTCATTGGTCTGTGGAATGCAAACCTGTTTTTAAGTGAAAAAGGCTTTTTTGGGCTCGCGTTCATACTCAGCCTTTTTGCCGCTGTCGCAGTACAGAAGAACATCCGCGATACGCGCCTCTTTGATATGCAGCAGCCGGGTTATTCGCCTGAGCGAAAAGGCAAAACAGAGTAGCTATTGACTGGCAACCAGCGCGTGGGCAATCTGTGGCGCCTCACGGGCCTTCTGCCCATTCTCTTTTTCGCGCTCAAGGTGTGGCAATACGCGCCCGCCGGGCAGGCGGCGCAGCTCTTGTGGTTCTGCAATATTTCGAACCTGGTGCTCGGCCTGGCGATCTTTGCTCTGAGCGGCGATGCGATTTTCGTCACGACCGCGCTGCTGCTTATAGGGCTGCCGATCTGGCTGTTTGACGTCGCCGTTCAAGGCGGATTTCATGCGTTCTCAATTCTGACGCACGTCGTGAGCCCGGCTCTCGGGCTGTACCTCTGCCGCAGGCTGGGTGTCGGCAGGCACACACCAATCTTCACGATCGGCTATTACATAATCTTGCAGATTGCCGCGCGACTTTTTACATTGCCGGCAGACAATATCAATGTCGCTTTCGATGTCTATGCGCCAGTGAAGAGTCTTATCCCGAATTTTTGGGTGTATTCGCTCGCGAATATGACGGGCCTTTTTGCTTTTACCGTTGTGCTTCGCCGCGTGGTGAAGTGGTAGTGTCCCCCTCCGCCTTCGGCACCCGCGGGCTCC
>JAKQXK010000543.1 GCA_029561505.1 Spirochaetota bacterium
GATCGCTTCGCGCATGCGCCAATTTGACATGAGCTTTAACGGTGATTTCCCGACTTATGTGCTGTTATTCTTGCATATGGCCATGGGCGGTGCGATTCTTTCGGCGATCGCAGCGGCGATATTCAGAAATCCGGTGAAACATGGCTGAAGTGCGTTTTTTCGGCCAGACCGAACACGACTACTTTTCGCTGCAGCGTGCAGATGCCGGCGCGACGGAAACGATCGCGCTAAAGGCGAGCCATGTCATGGGCGGAACTGAAAAATGGAACCGCGACGTCAGGGTAGCGCGTGCAGAGCTCAGCGCTCTTGCAGACTGGCTCGACAATTTCTGGAACGACACCCCCCCGGTGAAACTGGCAAACGGCCTCATTCAGTTCGTCTATTCGCACCGCGAGCACATTGGCGAAGGTTATTACGGCGTCGAATTCGATGGTGTGCGGTTGTTGCTTGCGTATGAACAACTGGGCGGCTCGAATAAGTTTCGGGCGGCAGAAGTGCGCGCGTTGCTCGATTAGCATGCCGAAAGCGTGGCTCTTACTGATCGCGAGCGCCGTTCTTTGGGGCGGCGTTTTTCATGTTATCAAATACCCGCTGTCGGTGGCGCCGCCCTTTGTCGTGATTTTTGTGCGCTTTGCCCTGACAGTTCTTTTGCTGCTGCCTTGGCTTCTCGCACGGCGCAACTACCGCATTGCCTTTAGCCGTGAGAATCTGGGTGACATGATTTTTCTCGCGCTTGTCGGTATCTGCGCATACAACACGTTCTTCACGTATGGCATGGCCCTTTCAGAACCCGCAACGGGTTCGCTCATCATCGCGGCCAACCCGGCGATGACAACATTCATTTCCCGGCTGTGGAAAAAAGAATCCGTTTCGCGCATCCGCTGGCTCGGCATCGCTTTGGCTTTTTTCGGGCTCGTATTCATCGTCTTCGAGGGCAGCCTCGCCAATTTCGGGAGACTGCAGCTAGGTGCCGGCAATCTCGTTCTGCTGGGCGCCCCCTTCGTGTGGGCAATCTATTCAATCAAGAGCCGTGAAGTTTTGCAGCGTGTGCCGACGATGGTCTTCACGCCTGCAGTGCTGCTCTTGTCATTGCCGCTGCAAGGTTTGGTTGCAGCTCTGCAATTCGATGGTTTCGCGTGGGCGGGCGAAGCAAAATTCTGGTGGCCGGTTTTATTTCTGGGCATCATGGCAACCGGCGTCGCGTACCTCTGCTGGAACAAAGGTATCGAACTTCTGGGCGCTGCGCGAGGCTCGGTCTTCATCAACCTGATTCCGGTGACGGCCATGGCAATTTCATGGCTGCTCGGGCACCAGCTGCTTGCTTTCCACTTTATAGGCGGATCTATAGTCGTTCTCGGTGTTATTCTCGCTTCGCGAAAATAACACCCTCTAGCTGCTCGCGAATGAACCCACGACGGGGCTTCAGCGTCAGAGTAAGTTCTGCGCCGCGGTGAAACCGCCCCGCAAACAGATGAAATGCAACCGGTCGCGCGTAAAGCGGCAACCCCGATTCGGCGAGCAGCGCGGCGAACTCATGCGCATAAAGCTGCTTTACGACTCCGTCGAGTAGCGGTTGCCAAAACGATCTGTGGTGCTCTGGCGTGTCGGCATAGCCGCCAACCGCGGGTATATCTGTGTGCTTAACCAGCCATTGCAGAAGTTCATGAAAATCGGGCACAACCAACGCAACCGGAGTCGCTTCGTTTTCACCAAAAACCAGCACGCGCTCGACGAACCGGCTACCGCGCAAGACATTCTCAACCAGCTCTGGGAAAATTGTTTCGCCTGTTTTCAGGTGAAACGCGTTTACCTTTCTACCCACAACGAGCAGATTGCCCTTTGCATCGAGCGAGCCAATGTCACCTGTGGCAAACGGCTGCTGCGGATCTTTTGAGAGCCGCAAAGAACGCAGATCTTCAAAATAGCCGGTGAACACGTTTGGCCCCGAAACGACGATCTCACCGAGCGGCGCACCGTTCCATTCGGCCTTGGTTGTATGGTCAATCGTCACATGCACGCCTGGTAAAACCCGCCCCACCGCCCCCGGAAAATTGCGCGCTGGCCGCCTCAACGCCGTAACGCACTGTTCGGTCGAGCCATAACCTTCGAGCACTTCGAAGCCAATTGCGCGCAGTGTCTCGTCGACAATGAGCGGCAGAGGCGCATCGCCCATGATAGCATACCTGAGGCTCGGGCTGACCCGCCGCCGCATGAGATAGAACACCGTACGCTGCAGCACCCAGCGTACCGGCAATAGATAGGCGAGTTTGCCAATCGCGAGAAAGGCCGATGCCTTCTTTTCATAGCGCGCGCGGCTAAACCAGTATTCAAAGATGCGATCGGTTGCAATCACCAGGCTGATCGCATGGCGCAAAAATATCTTCAGTTTGCTTTGCTCAATCGAGAACAGTATCTGCCTGTAGATTTTCTCCCATATTTCGGGAAAACTCGGAAAAACCGTAGCGCCCGAAACGCGCAGAGTTTGAGGTAAATCTTCGATCGATGAGTACACGATCGAACCGCCGGTCGCGAGTGCAACATATTCGACGAGGCGGGCATAAAGATGCCATGACGGCAGGCATGAGAGAAATACGTCGTTCTTTCGCAGGTTCAATACCCGCGGTACAACCCGCATTGCATGCAAGAACGATTGGTGCGAAACGGGTACCGGCTTTGCCTCGCCGGTTGTGCCCGACGTGGCGATCACCGCCGAGACGGGAAAAAACTGTTCATTGAACGCTGTGCGCGCGGCGGGTAAACCCTCAAGCACCGCGAGCAGGTGATCTGCGCGCGGGCCATCGACGGGCATAACGACGCCAGGGCCCAACACGACGCGTACGTAACTGTTGATGCGTGGTAAAAGTCGGTCTGCGGCAGCTGCATCGAGAAAAATAATGACCGTGCAGCTGGTGCTGGCGGTTAAAGCGTCAAGTTCAGTCTGCGATTTCGTCGCATCAACTGCAAACTCAACGGCGCCAATCGCCTGCAGTGCAAGACTCACGATCAGCCACCAGCTGCTCTGCGCGGCGACGACGCTCACCGCCTCGCCAGCGCTCACACGATATTGGTGCTGCAAAAACGCAGCCAGGCGCCCGGCGTGTGCATGCACTTCACCGTAGGTGAGCCGGGCTTCACCCGACCTCAGGCACAGGCGCTGCGGATGCCGGCGCGCATTTTCACAGAATTTTCTGTATACCGAATGGTTGTGCACGAGGTAAACTAGTACTCAAGCTTATAGCGATAAACCGCGCCCAGTTTCAGGCCAACCAGCGCATTACCGTCTTCGTAGATGCTGTGGTAATCAAACGCGCCGTAAACGCGTATTGTTTTATACACCAGAAACATCAAGCCTGCTTCTCCCGTGTAGCCAAAACGCGCGGCCGATGAAGTCGAATCGTCGCCATTCGTGGTGAGCGTTACGTACATGTGATGAATGCCATAAGAACCTTTTACGTAAGGCGCCCTCAACACTGATTGCCAGAAAAGAGACATGGGCTTTTTCTGGTTCTCAAAAAAAAGCTCATAGACCCAGTCGCCCATTGGCAGATAGATCGCGCCGGCAAAATAGTGGGCATAAAGATCGGCACCGTAAGAGACGTCGCCATACCCTGGCACGCGTGTGCCCCCCGATTCAGAATAGACTGGCATGTATTCGTATTGCGGGCCATAGTAGAAAGGCAAAAAGTAGCGCACTGTCAGGTCGATGCCGCCACCCGTGCCCCCCATTCTCACTTTAGAACCAGGCGATGTCGCGCGCGGCTGCGGTTTGACGGCGTAGTGCCACACCGCCCAGGTGCTGACCTGAAAGTCTGGAAAAGGCAGCTTAAACGCGTGCAGCTGCGACATGCCGCCCAAAAACAGCACGTACGAAATCCATCTGGTGTACTTGCGAATTTTCATGCCTTCACTGCTGAAACTTCGTGTAGATCAGAGAAGTGCGGTCGCTGATCATGCCATCGGCGGCGCCTTCATTGAAGAACAGATCAAAATAGTCTTTGCTGTTGACTGTCCAATAGAGAATGATTTTCCCTGACGCGTGCAGAATATCTGCATATTGGCGCTGCGGCCCCAAAGTGAATCTCGGGCTGTAGCCGCGGCAATTGTACGGTATCACCTTCGAATAGTCATATTCGACGAGGCATGGCGCGTTTTCATAACCTGGCGTTGCAAGATATGTATTGAGATAGTCTTCGTCGGGTATGCCGATGAGTATCTCAAGACTTTTGCCGAGCGCAACCGCTCGTGCCTTGTATTCGGTCGCAAGGCTCACCATCGGCCCGATCGCCGAAGTCGTCTTCGGGTCTAACCACACCATTTTCATCGTGTCGTCGGTCAGCAGCGCCTCGAGCGCCTCGCGCAACGTCGGTATTCGCTCACCGTATTTGAGCCGGCAAAATACTTTCATCTGCAGAACCGAATAATTACCGACAGAACCCAGGCAAAAAATTCCTGAGACTAGACGCGAG
>JAKQXK010000544.1 GCA_029561505.1 Spirochaetota bacterium
CCCTCGCTGCGCTCAGAAGCCGCGAGGGCCTCGATACGCTGTCATCATTCGTCGGCGCCGAAAGTTTCGTCGAAGGCCTCTCAGCCGTCCGTGATAAGCGCCGGCCGAAATACAAGAATCCATGATGAATACTTTTCCCCACCCCCAACCCCTCCCCGCACGCGGGGAGGGGCGATTTAGACTCCTCCCCCGCAAGCGGGGGAGGCTGGGAGGGGGACACGCAAATCTGTGGCTGGTAATCGTCATGCTTGCTCTCTCTACCGTATCAGCTTGCCACAAACACAGTTACGACCTAGAACCCGCGACGATTCGCTTTCATCTGCCGCAAGACCCGATTCTGCTGAACCCGGTAATTTCTGAAGACGCGTATTCGAACGTCATCTGTACGCGCATTTTTGAAAGTCTGCTCGAACGCGACCGCAAGACACTCAAGATGAAAGGCCAGATCGCTGAAAAATGGACGATCGGCGGTGATAAGCTCACGTATACTTTTAATCTGAGGCGCAATGTGCTCTTTCATGACGGTAAGCCTCTGACATCGGCCGACGTGCTCTTCAGCTATAACATGATGATGAGCGAAAAAATACCGAATGCGCACAAGAAGGTCTATTACAAAGACGTGCTCTCGGTCAGCGCGCCCGATGCCTACACCGTCGTCTTCAGAATGAAGAACCGTTACGCGATGGCACTTGAACATCTTGGCGGCTTCGAAGTTATACCCAGGCACGTCTATTCGGTCGGCGATTTTATGAAAGACGAGCGCAACCTGCGCGGGCCGGTGGGCAGCGGCCCGTACACTTTTACCGAATGGAAAACCGGCCAGCGCGTCGTGCTCTCGCGCTTTGAAAACTATTGGGGTGAAAAACCCGAGATTACCAAGATCGAATTCACTATTATCAAGAACGACGCAGTGGCATTGCAGGCGCTCAAGAAGGGTGACGTCGACAGCTACAACCTGCGCCCGTTACAGTGGACGCGCCAGACAAATTCAGATAAGTTTCTGCGCGAGTTTGAAAAGATAAAATATCTCGCAACAAGTTACCGTTATATTGGCTATAACATGCGCCGCCCCCCGTTCAACGACCGGCGTGTGCGACAGGCAATGGCTCACCTGATGGATCTCGAGCGCGTCAAAAAAACCATTCTCGAAAATCTGGCCGAAGTCACTACAGGGCCCTTCTTGCAACAGAGTCTGCAATATAACCAGAAGCTGAAGCCGCTCGAATACAACCCACAGAAGGCGATTGAACTTCTGAAAGCCGCAGGTTATGCGCAAGACGGTAATGGACTCATTGCCAAGGACGGCAAACCCCTTGAAATCGAACTCATGATCGCCGCGGGCGGCGGTTTCGCCGACCAGTTTGTTTCTGTCATTAAAGAAGACTTCGCACGCACGGGTATCAGCCTCAACCTGCGCAAACTCGAATTTCAGACGATGCTCACCAAGATCAACCAGCGTGATTTTCAGGCTGTGATGCTCGGCTGGTCGTCGGGCATCGAGTCAGACCCGTTTCAGCTTTGGCACACCTCGCAGCGTGAAAAGGGCCACAACTTCACCGGCTTCGGTAACGCGCAAAGCGACGCCATGATCGAACAGGCTCGCCTCACCTTCGACGACAAGGCGCGCAACGAGATCTACCATCGCTTTCACGAGTTTGTCTACAACGAGCAACCGTACACCTTTCTTTACACAAGTTACGCGCTGATTGCGGTCAGCAAACGCTTCACGAATGTGAACGTCTATCCACTCGGCCTCGACCTTTTGGAATGGAGGATTCACCGCGAATAGCAATAGCTAATCGCGGCGTATCTCATGAAAGTCAAAATCTGCGGCTTAACCCGCGTCGAAGACGCACGCTTCGCCGTTGATGCCGGTGCCGACTTCTTGGGCATCGTCATGGCCGAATCGAGCAAACGCCGCGCGTCGCATGAACAGGCCAAAGAAATTCTTGCGCTCAAACTTGTGCAGCCGCGCTATCTGGTATTCGGCTATGACAATGCGGATTTCATTAGCGAGACTTACAGATCGCTGGCGCAAACCGACACGCGTCTGCAGATCATGGCCGACCATCCCGAGCTGGCGCGCCTTTTAACGCTCACTTCGGCTCAGAATATTTTACCGTCAATTTCTGCTGCCGAAAAAGTCGATGCTGATGAGATTACTGCCTGGGCAGAGTATCCGTTGGTATTGTTCGATTCACACCGTTCGAACGGCGGGCTCGCCGGTGGCACTGGAAAAACCTTCAACCCGGCCAATGTTGCGGGCATCCGCCGCCCGTACCTCTTGGCAGGCGGGCTTAACCCCGATAACGTCGGCCAAATCGTGACGCAGGTGAATCCCCATGGTGTCGACGTGGCAAGCGGCACCGAAACTTCACCGGGAATCAAAGATACCGACATGGTGCGGCGATTTATCGAAAACGCCAAACGCGCAGCGCAGATGCTTCAGGTGCAGCAATGAGCGAGGTCGACCAGAAGAACCTGGACACGCCCATGATGCGGCAGTTTCTTGAGATCAAGAAACAATACCCCGACGACATTCTCTTTTTTCGCATGGGCGATTTTTATGAGATGTTTCTCGAAGACGCGGTTTATGCGTCGCGAGTGCTCGATATTGCGCTGACAAGGCGGCAAGATAAAGTGCCGATGTGCGGCGTTCCCTATCACAGCATGAGCCAGTACGTGCACCCGATTCTCGAACAGGGGCGGCGTATAGCGATCTGCGAACAGCTCGAAGACCCGGCCGAAGCGCAGGGCCGCATTGTGCGCCGCGGCGTGACACGCATTCTGACACCCGGCAGTCTCTTCGAAGAGTCGCTGATCGACGGCAAAGATTCGCGCAGGCTTTGCGGCGTCACGATGGGCAAAACACACTGGCAGCTTGCAATCATTGAAGTTGCCACCGGGCAAATCTGGTTCGACCGCAAAGACGACGAAACGCTGGGTGAAGCGCTCGCTGCGTTCGGTATTCGCGAATGGGTCGCACCCGAATCAGAGGCATTCGAACCGCCTGCTGCGGGTATTTTGCAGACGCGCCGTTATCCGATTGGCGACGAGGCATTTCGTGCGCGCGTACTAAAAGATGCCCTGCAAACGAAAAACCTCGGCATCTGGGAACTCGACGACGATGAAGAGCGCGCGCTCACTCTGGCGCTCGCGTATTTGCGTGAAATTTCGCCGGTGCTGAAAATGCACTGGTCGTCGCCGCAACGCGAATACCGCCGCAAGACGATGATTCTCGATGCTTCAACCCTGCGCACTCTTGAAATTCTTTCAAGCGCCGAAGGTAAACTCAACCCGAGTCTTTTGGGGCTCTTCGCGCATTGTCACACTTCGGCCGGCTCGCGCCTGCTCGCGGGCTGGCTGTCACGCCCTTCTGCTGACCTCGAAGACATATTGAGCCGGCATGACACAGTCGAAATTCTCGCGAAGCATAACTCGTATCGGCAGCTGCTCGCCGCAGATCTGGGCCACGTCGCAGATCTCGAACGGGTGCTCACGGGCCTCGATAACAACCCAACCGTGCGGCATCTGGGTCAGGTTGCCGCAACTCTCAAAGCCATCGTGCGGTTGCAGAAAATTATCAGCGACAACCGCATGGCACCGCTTCTGTCTGCCGGCTGGCAGAATCTGAAAGATTTTCCGTCAGAACTATTGAAATTTCTTGAGGATGCAGTGCTCACCGAGAACCTGCCGCCGTTGTTAGACAGCCGCCGTTTCGTTAATCCGGGTTATATGCCGCTGCTCGACGAGTTCATTGAACTCAGCCAAAACGCGGTTAAACACCTGACCGATTACGAAGAAAGGCAGAAAGCTGAGCACCAGATTAACACACTGCGGGTGAAGCACAACAACGTGCTCGGGTACTTCATTGAAATTTCAAAGGGCCAGGCAAACAAAGCGCCCGAAGCTTATGCACGCAGACAAACGCTCACCAACGCCGAACGCTACACAACCGCCGAACTCAAAGAACTCGAAACCAAGATACTTTCAGCAGAAGAAGAAGTGTTGCGCATTCAAAAGGGTGTCTTCGAAGACATTCGCAGCCAGATTCTTGCCGCCGCAGACCAGCTAAAGCTGTGGGCCGGGCGGCTTGCCCGCCTCGACGTGCTGCTCGCGTTTTCGCACACGGCGGTCGTGCACCGTCATGTGAGGCCACACATGACCGCCGAAAGAACGCTCAGCGCTGAATCGCTGCGCCACCCGGTAATCGAAGCCTACTTTCGCAGCGAAATGTTTATACCGAACGATGTGCTTCTCAACAATTCTGACCGCCACCTCGCCATTATCACCGGCCCTAATATGGCGGGCAAGAGCACGTACATAAGGCAAATCGGCATTATGCAGATTATGGCGCAGGCAGGAGCGTTCGTTGCAGCGACGTCGGCGACGCTGCCAGTCGTCGACCGCATTTTCACGCGCATCGGCGCGCAAGACAGACTCTCACACGGCGAAAGTACATTTTACGTCGAAATGGCCGAATGCGCACGCATTTTTCGCAACTATACGGCTGACAGTCTGATCTTGCTCGACGAAGTCGGGCGAGGCACCTCAACCTACGATGGTATCAGCATCGCGCAGGCGATGATCGAATCATTAAACGATAACAAAACCGGCCGCCCGAAGACGCTGTTCGCAACGCACTACTCTGAACTCGCGCACCTGATCTCAAAAGAGCGCGGCATCGCCGGCTTAACCGTATCTGTGATTGAAAAAGACGGCCACGTCGTGTTCATGCGCAAAATCATTGAAGGCGTCGCAGACAAGTCGTATGGTATTCATGTCGCGCAGATGGCGGGTATGCCGAAAGCAGTGACCGAACGCGCTGCTGAAATTCTGCGGGGCCTCGAAGAAGGCTCAGGTGACCTGCTCACTTCGGCCAGAACTGACTCAGATTTGGCTGCGCCGGTGCAAAAAAAGACGGCAAAACCCGCAGTCCAGGGCGAGAAGCTTCAGAACAAGAAACAATCCTCATTTGACGGGCCAGACCTTTTTGGGGTCTAAAAACCATGAGCGCGGTTGACCGCAGTAACCACTTCACAACCCTGCCATATGCACCTATTAAACAACGAACAGATGGTCACGGCACTCAAACAGCTGCGCGACTGGCATCTGCACGAGGGTGCACTGTCGAAAGAATTCGTGTTCAAGAACTTCAGCGAGGCGTTCGCGTTCATGACGCGTGTTGCGCTGATCGCTGAAAAGCTCGACCACCACCCCGACTGGAACAACACCTATAACCGCGTGCACATTACGCTGATGACGCACGATAAGGGTGGTCTGACAAAAAAAGACACCGAGTTCGCGGCGGCGATTGAGACAATCTTCGAGCCAGCATGACCTTTAGCAGGCTATGGCTTTCTTTTCAGGAAACCTTTAGAAGCTAACCCGCGCAGAGAATTCTGTGTACCAACCCAGACCGCTCACCGTGTATTCGCCGTTTGGCCGGCCGGTGAACACGTTGTTCTGCCAGGTGAGCGTCAGGTTGAAAAGTGGGTTGTAGGTGAAGAGCTGTGATAGAATCATCGTTTTGTCGCTGAGGTTACTCAAGGCGTTGAGGCCCAGCGTCAGGTCATGCACGAAAAAACGGGCATAAGTCAGAAAGAGCCCAGCATAGTGCATGCCATAGAAGTTGGGTCGATAGAGGCCATTCTGCACGAAGTATGCGCGCACAAGCGGGTTCTGCTCGAACACGTTCTCTTTGTAACCCGCGCCGTTATAAAAATATTCAAAGTTGATGCCAAGGCGGTCGGCAACGTCGAAAACCTCAAAGCTGCGCCCAAAACTGAGCACGCCTTTGAAAACATGTTGATCGCGCAGCTGGTAGGTTACCGGCAAAAGCGGGTTGAAAGTATTGATATCAATACGGTTGGCGTTGTCCCCGTGCGCGTACGTCACTTCAGCGCGCCAATCGAGCGTCAGAAAACGCGTGCTCGCTTCGGCCAAAAACGTGGGCACCTTGCGCTGCCCCATGATGACGCCCGTTGCCACTTCGGCTCGCTTGAACGCAACTTCGGCTTTGAAAGCCTGCAAAATGTCTTCGGCGCGGTTGCTGCGGCCAACTCCCGTGAACGAATAAAAATTCAGGTTGCTGCCGATTGGCACGTGCGCGCGCAGGCCGTACGTGCCTTCACGAAACTGAAACGCATCTGTAGCGCTGCGCAGTTCTGCGTTGATAACGTCAGACGGGTTCCAGAAAAAGCCCCGGCCCCAGACCAGCACCTGCTTACCTGCGCGAAAATAGACCGCGCGTGCAATGTTCGTATCAACAAAGGCTTCGGTGAAGCGAAAGTCATAGTAAACCGTCTCATTCACTTTACTCACCGCACCGGTCGTCGCATCTTGAAACGTGCGCTGCTCGCTGCGGCCCTGGGCGTAGACGTTGTTGATGACGTTGACAACGGCCTTCGTGCTGCGACGCGCTCGTGCCTCGAGCAGCATGTTCGTCTGAATCTGGTTATTCAGGTTATTCGGGGCGGTTGAGGCGTTGTTTCCGGTGAGCCAATCTCGATTCATCGAATAAGAGTTACGGCTGTTGATCGACCCCGAAAAAGCGACGGACTCTTTATCGGTCGATTCTTGCAGTTTGTCATCGGTGATATTCTCGATCGGAGTAACCGTATCGCCGTCTGAGAACATTTTGTTTTCGTCTATTTTTTCTGTCTGCGCATACGCGCCGACAGAAAAAATTGACCATAAAGCGAATATACGACGCACGCTATTTGCTCAGGTTCTCGAGATATGCCTTCGTAAAAATTTTCGAATCGAGCTTCTTCAGCGACACACCTGAAATATCCATCACGGTTTTGTTGCCTTTCTCGAATTCATCGACGAACATACCCTTTAGCAAAATATATTTTCCGTCGATTTTTGTATATTTGATGAAATAACCCGTCTGCATCAGTGTACCCGAGAGTGAATAAGACTGTACCTTGAGCTGCAGAAATGTGTCTTTCTCAACCCAATAGACCTGTTTGGGGTAAGTGACGTCGCGCACCTTTGCCACGACAGTGAACTTATAACATTTCTTGCTTCCGAGCATTTCTTCGACAAGGTCTTCTTTGCCATTGGCATCGACGAATGGTTTGTAGAGTTCGGTGGTTTTTTTGCGCTCGAAGTCACCGGCCTTGGTATCGGTGCCGTTGATGCTCTCGTCGCGGTTGATGTGCTGAAACGTGCGCGTGTTTTGCCGGTACATCCAGAAGTTGTTACCTGTACGCAGATAGCCGTTACCCTTTTCAGACTGCGGCGCCGTTGTTACCATGAGAAACTCGTCGCCCAGATCGCGGCGAAAGAACAGCGTTTCAAAATTTTTAACGCCCTGCCCGACTTTTTGCTGAGTCAGTGCAACCTTTGCCGAAAAGTCGCTCACTTGCGACATACGCTTGTCGATTTCTTGCAGAATCTGGTTCACCCCGACAGCGTGCACCAGATTCTGCGAAAACAACGCAATAACTAAGAACCATTTTCTCATTTCATTACCCTCACTCGTAGTGTCTTAAAGCCTCGGCTGCGTCGAGTTTTGCAGCGCGCCGGGCAGGAAAGTATGCCGTGGCGGTTGAAATCACAAGTATCATCGCAATATTACGCAGAATGTCTGTCGCATACGGCAGAAAGTAGAGTTTCTTCTTGCTGAGAAATATGCCGAGCACGCTCTGCGTCTCGATTCTGAATGCGCCAAGAATCGCCATCGCGAGAAATGCAAGAACGAGGCCCGCCAGCGCCGAAAACAGTGCCAGCTGAAACGTCTCAAGCAAGAAGATATTGCGCACATCGCCGCGCTGCACGCCGATAGCGCGCATCGTGCCTATTTCACGAGTGCGCTCACGAATCGTCATGCGCAGCGTGTTGACAACCCCGATCAGAATAATGAAGAACAGAATCAGCACGGCAATCAGCGTAATGAGATTCAACGCACTTTCGAGTTCAAGCACCTGGCTCGCGCTTTCATACATCGTGCGCACATCGATTGCGGGGCCGAAGAAATTCGTCTTGCGCAGCTCTTGATTTTTCTTCATCAAGTCGTCGCCGGTCGCTGTGCGAGGCAAAATTTTGTAATCGGGCGCAAGCACCGAAAGCCATTCAGCGCTGAGCTTTTCGGCATT
>JAKQXK010000551.1 GCA_029561505.1 Spirochaetota bacterium
ACCAAAGAAGGGGCACCGAGCGCAGTCGAGGTGACTGAATGCGAGGCATTAGGCAATCTCCTCCACCGCCACTTCTTTCTTCAACTCTTCCACTGCCGCCTTCAGCTGGTCATACTCTTCCATCTTGCGCTTGAGGTAACGAATTGTCACGGTTGCCTTTTGTTCAATGCCACTGGGCGTGAGCAGGTAGGCGTACGAAAGTTTGTTTTTGTTGTTCTTGAAGTTCTGCGCCTTCACCCAGCCCTTTTCGATGAGGCCCTTGAGGCAGTAGTTCGCCTTACCGAGGCTGATACCCAGATGCTCTGACAGCTCGCGCTGGTTAATCTGCGGGTGCGCCGCGATCGTCTTGAAGAGCTTATGTTGTAGTTCGTCCGAAATCATGTTTTTGCTTCATTGCGCAGCAATGAAGTAAAAATGAAAACCTAGCTTCGCCGGGTCAGTCACAGACTGATTCTATGATATGACCACAGAGAGCTGTGTTCAACGATTGAACAGATGGCGGATTTCAGACGTTTTGGCAACAATTTTTAGTCGGCCGCACAGCGGCCCACCGCGAGACCGTAGAGACCCCAGGGGCTGACCTCTCTACGGTCTCGCAATTTGCTCCACCGGTATCTCAACTTGCACCGACTTATTGAGCCCCGGAAAAGCCACCACGACCAGGGTCTTGCCTTGAATGCGCTCGATCACCGCCTCTTTTTCGGCAAACGGCCCGTCTTTGATGCGCACCGTTTCGCCTGCTGTCAGCGCAGAGGTGTCTCGAATCGTCAGCGACTCCGCGAAATTATCCACTGCAAGGCGCAAGAGTTCCATATCGGCGTCTGAGATGGCTACCGCCTCACCGGCCGTTGTGACAAAATTCACAGCATGCGCCGTCTTCAAGACCGTGAGTGATTGCCCCTCAAGGTCAATGCGCACGAACAGATAAGAAGCGAAAAGTGGCTCTTCGACCCACTTGTAGCGGTCAGACCATTTCTTACGGGTGCGCAGCACTGGCAGGTAATGCTCGACGCCCAGCTTTGCAAGCGCATCGGCGAGCTTCTTTTCAGAGCGCGGGCGGGTATAGACGGCGTACCAATTCAGCATAATGAAATGAGGATTTATTTTTTTTCTGTTTCCGGCGCTGCTGCGGTGGCTACTCCGCCACTTCGTCATGGCATGGAAAGTCAAAGCGCATTTTGGCGTCTTTCGCTCACTCGACGTGAAAGAGGCGCTCTTCGCGGCCACCGGTGAATTGAACTATGACCCAGCTGGTGTCGATCGGGCTGTTTTCGGCAAAAATCCCCCTGACTACCTTCAAGTCACAGACGATTCGCTGCTGCATTGGCGGCCGCTTATGGTTTCGCCCGGCTGCCGTTTCTCTATAGATCGGCCGGTAAATCTCAATTTTTCACAGGTCAAGACGCGCGTCGTCTATTTCATCAACTGCTATGTGAACGCGAACTATCTTTATATGGTTTCGTCACAGCTGAAAGAATTGCGCGAAACCGGTTTGTTGACCGAAACCCGATGCGAGTTGCATGTCGTTTCGTCTGGCGCGCCTGCTGATCGCGAGACCCTCGGCGCCGAGTTAAGAATGCAGTTTGGCAATTCGCCGGTGGTTTTCCATGAACATACCGAAGTGAACCAGTTTGAATACCCCGGCATCAAAAAAGTGTGGGACCTCAGCCAGCGCCAAGAAAATGCGTACCTTCTGTATTTTCACGCGCGCGGCCTGAGCCGCATGAAGCTGGGGCGATTTCGCCGCAAACGCCAACCCCAAGAAAAGCGCTTGTTTCGCCGCGTGATCGGCGCGTGGCGGCAGAACCTCACGTGGCTCGAGCATATTACCTCGGCTGACAAGCTGGGTCTCACCTGCGGCGGCAATGGCTGGGTCTGGTTCAATTTCTGGTGGGCGCGGGCTTCTTACGTGCGGCAACTTGAAGAGCCTGTTGTGACCGATCGCCGGCACTATTACGAAGACTGGCTCGGCCGGTACCAACCACTGCGAACAAAACCCAGAGAATACTCCAGTAACTTGACCCAGTGCCTTTCTATTGCGTCAGCCCCGGCCATAAAGAAATACAATCTCGGATCTGATTTTAATCCGCACCGCGGCGAGACGCATTTGGGTTTACCTTGGGGCAAGTTGAAGGCAAGGCTGGTGCGCCTGTGACACCCCTCTGGGGGCCAGGCCCCGCGAGCGTGATTCGCAATTGACTGGCCTGTTCTTAAAAAAAAGTAGACGTGCGTTTCGTTACTCCAAATCCCTGAAAAGAGGCATATGAGCAGTCTTGAGCAATACTTTAGAAAAAACAAGGGAAGGTTGATACACAAGTATCACCACTATTTTGATATATACGAGCGCCATTTTCAGAAGTATCGCAATAAGAAAGTGGTGATTCTCGAGATTGGTATTTTCCAGGGTGGCAGCCTGCAAATGTGGAAAGAGTATTTCGGAAAAAACGCCGAAATCTATGGAATCGATATCAATCCGCAATGCAAGGCGTTTGAAGAGAAGAATATCAACATCTTTATCGGCTCCCAGTCAGACCGCAAATTTCTAAGGGAGGTAAAAAGAAAAATTCCCAAAGTCGACATTCTCATCGATGACGGTGGTCATTTCATGAAGCAGCAGATCATAACTTTTGAAGAGATGTACGATCATGTCAAAGAAGATGGTATTTATTTGTGCGAAGATTTGCATACTTCGTATTGGCTTCGTTACGGTGGTGGCAACCGACGAATGGGCACCTTTATCGAGTACAGCAAGAAGCTGATCGATCGCCTCAACGCCTACCATTCTGAGCAAAAATCTCTTGAAGTAACCGAGTTTACGAAAAGTACTCATGCTTTGCATTTTTATGATAGCATGCTCGTGGTCGAAAAAGCGCCGCGCCAGCCCCCGGTAGATTCATCTACAGGCAAACCAAGTTATGCCGTTGAAACTGCACCCCGGCACTTCTCATACGTCTTGAGAATCGGCATGCTTCACGTGATTGATTATGTATTGCGCATTTTTCGGCTGCCAGGCTTGATGCGTTAATTACTAATACCCAGTAGATAGCAG
>JAKQXK010000573.1 GCA_029561505.1 Spirochaetota bacterium
ATCAGTGATTTTTGCTCGTCGTCGAGCATTTCATAGATTGCACCGATATTGTTTTCGATGATGGCCAGGTTTGAGACCAGACGCGCATGCTTGTCGTTGCCAGAATCGATGCGCGTGATCGAATTCACGCGTGCATTGTAACGATCTTGTGAATAGAAGAGCAACCCGAGCGCGCTATCGAGGTATTTCTCGCGCTGTGCGCGGTTTGTCTCTTCGACCGCCAGACGATAATAACAATGCGACTGTGCGAGACTCAGGTTAGGCAGCGATGCTGCTTTTTCGGCGTCGATTTTTTCCCAGTCGGCAAGTGCGCCGCGATGGTCGTTGCGCACAAAGCGCGACCAGCCCGAAAAGTATAGCAACTCGCTCTCGATTTTGGTGCCGCTGAGGCCTAAGGCACGCGCCTCATTAAATTCGGTTTCAACGCGATCAAGCTGCGCCATGAGCGCGCCGGCGCCCGCATCGCTCTGCGAGCGGTATTTCTGCACTTCTTTCAGGCGAAACCAGGTCGCCGAATTCGAAAGGTCGCGCATCGCGTCGAGATACATCGACTTACCTGTATTAAAAGCGATTATACCAACGGGTGCCTCAGAGAGAGTCTCGTCTTGCTCGTTTTCGCCCAGCTCTGAGAGTTTCTCAGGGGTACTTTGTTGTTTTGCGAGTTTCAGAAGTTCAAGCGCACCCGAATAGTCACTCAGCGACATCAGAATTTCAGCCCTGTCGTTGAGGGCCATGAAGTGCCGTGGATCATAGTGATAGGCATATTCAAACTGTTTGAGCGCCATACGCACCTGATTCTTGTCTTTCGCATAAGACCGGGCGCGCTGGTAATAACCTTCGGCAAATTTCGAACCGTCATGCTTTACGCCGAAGCTGTCGATTTCTGAAGATGCAAAAATCGAGTTCAACAGGTCATCGGCGCGGGTTTTGAGCTGCTGACCCGTGAGCATATTCGACGGAGATATATTGTACTTCACGCGCAGCTCATTTTCGGCGGGCAAATCAACGTAAAACGCCGCGAGCCTTGCCCTGATGTACATCGGCAGCTTGTGCTCGATTTTTTTCGAACGAACGAGAGTGTGATGCTGTATCACCATACGTGGGTCGTCGTTGAGCTTGTGCAGTTTGAGCAGGGCTTTCAGAATACCCGCATGTGCCGCGACGTGATCGTGATCTTTGTCGACGATTTTTTTGTAATAGTCGAGCGAGCGATCATAATCCTTTTCGTGATAAAAAATATCGCCGATGCCCATGACCGCGCGATCGAGCATTTCTTCTTTTTTGAATGCGGGGGCTGCCGGGTTCGACATCAGTACCCGTCTGAAATAGTCGGCCCCGAGAAAGTTGTTCTTGTAGGCTTCGCGCGCAAACCGGCGCGAGGGGTTACTGTGAAACTGCCCGAGCGCGAGCAGCACCTGCGCTTCGTCTTTCTTGTTGTCGAGGTGCGAGATCACATACGCGCCTTTTTTACCCATCGCAAGCGGAGTACCGTTCACTGAAACAGCATTTTCGCCACCTGCGTAAGCGACTACGGGCACGCGCTTCACATGACCAAAAAGCTCTGCGCTTGAACGTATTTCTTTGTCGCCCGCACGTACAGAAGACGCTCCGCCCGGAAGCTTAACTTCAGCGAAAAGTTTACTGAAGGCTTCTTCATAAAGACCTTTGTACCGGTATGCATCGGCATATTGCAGATACGCATAGGTATCTTTGTCATAATAGCTGAGCGCTTTTTCGAACTGCCTTTCGGCGTCGGGTATCGCCGAAGCACCGCGCTGCATAATCATGTCACGGCCTTTGGCGACGGCGTTGCGGTAAAACATTGGTTTCAGCAGCGAGAAGTAAACGCCACCCACCAACGTAATCAGAACAAAGGCCGCAATTGCGCCGAAACGCGTGAGCTTGATAAGCCGCTCTTGGCGCGCGAGGC
>JAKQXK010000721.1 GCA_029561505.1 Spirochaetota bacterium
TGCGCTGCAGCCGGTTTCGCGCGATCGCGGCTGCGATTTTTTTACCGGTGACAATTAAGGCGAGCAGCACACTCGACATTCCGAAGTAGATCGGTATATAATAGAGCGGGTTCTTGACGTAGGGGCTGAGGGCCGTCGTGATGAGAGCAATGCTCAGAATGCCCGGCATCAGCCCCAGAAAAGTGCCGAGCGCATAGAGCCGCAGGTTCACCCCGACCGCACCCGCGAGATAGTTCTCAACGGTAAACGGCGCCACAGGCGTGAGGCGAATAATCATGGTGGTCGCAAGGCTCGGGTTCTGTAGCGCCTCTTTCAAATCAGAGAGTTTGCGGTTTTCGAGAAAGCGAAACACCTGCCGCTGGCTGAACCAGGCTCCGAAATAATAGTTCAAAACAGACGCCGCCATCGTGCCGGCGAAACAATAGATAATGCCTGGGTTGAGGCCAAAGGTGAGCACTGTACCATAGAGCAAAACGCTGATCGGAAAAACAAACAGGCTCAAAATGCAATAGATCAACACGACAAGAAAAATAGCCCACGGGGTATTCGGAATGCTGCGTATGCTGTTGCTGATCGCGTCAATAAGCGCGGGGTCGAGAAACTTCCATGAAATCGCTAAGGCAAAAAGCAGAATCAGCGGAAAGCTGAGCCGCAGCAGGTCAAAAAAGCGTTTCATTTTCTTTCTGTAGCCCATGAATATAATCATGGGCTACAGCAAAGCGAAAAGACACCATCAATGTGTTGACATCCCATGAGTTGAAGGCGCAGCGTGCCCGACTATGATGCCAAACCTAGCAATAATTGCACTCGCAGCGCTGATTCCCCTCGTCGTGGGGTTTATCTGGTACCACCCTAAAATTCTGGGCACCGCCTGGATGAACGCGGCGGGCCTGACAGAAGAAAAACTCAAAGGCGCAAATATGGCGCTGATATTCTTTCTGGTTTTCATTTTTTCGTTTCTGATCGGTCTCGCGATTATTTCGATCGTAATCCACCAGGGTCATGTGTATTCGATTCTGGTGAAAACACCGGGTTTCGGCGTACCGGGTTCGCCGGTGCAGACGATGCTCGAAAATTTCATGCGCGACTACGGGCAAAACTTTCGCACATTCAAGCACGGTGTCTTTCACGGCGTGCTGTTCACGATCTTCTTCGCGTTTCCGCTGATTGGCATCAACGCCCTGTTCGAGCGCAGAGGTTTCAAATACATCTTTATTCACTCGGGCTATTGGCTCGTGACAATCGCCCTCATGGGCGGCGTCATTAGCCAATTCGCCTAACAGGCGATCGCAACCGAAAAAGTGAAAGCAGCAAAGTCGCTTTGCTTCAAAGCGACGAGGCTTTTCACTTTTTCGGGAGTTTTTCCGCAGCCGGCCAAAGCTGGCAAACCGCTTGACAATATACCGAACGGTATGTATATAGCGCAAGCAATGCTTCGTTTAAGGCGAAGCCTTGGCAGAATAACCAAGGGGGATCTATGAACGAAACAAGGCATATCTCTGATGGCAAGTCTCTACACCTCGACACGGTCGACGATCTTGAGCTGTGGCTATTGGGCACCGAAACCCGGCCTGAGTTTAACGAGTTCGTGCTGAAGGTTTATAATGACGCCTTCACCGACGGCACGTACAAGATTCCGGCGCACGAAATATCAGAACCCACGGCAGAATTTTTTCACAAGGCGCGGGTCTGCGGTGTGCGCCACAAGAGCGGCCAGCTCATCGGCACCTGGGGGTTAATACTCAAAGAAGTGAACGATACGCAGTTCAAATTACCGATCGAAATTCGCTACAAGCTGCCCGTCGAAAAGATTGTCAGCGACCTTAATTCTTCTGCGACGCGCTACGCTTTCAACGGCTGGCGTACGGCAGTCGACAAAGATGCGCTCGAGAAGTTTAACATCGACCGCAATAAATCGATTTTTGTTTTCGACTTTCTGATACGCGGGCTCACGATGGATCTTCCCGGTGAAGCGAATGAATACCTGGGCCTTGCCGAAATGGAAAAGCTCGTCTACAAATACCATCGCCGCGTGGGTATTCCGTGGCAGATTATCGGCGAGCCGGTGCACTTCTGGAACCGCGACCGGTACCCCTGTGCGTTTCAACTCGGCGAATTCAAAGATTACATGAAAGCACACCACCCTGAGCGGTATGCGTTTCTGTACGAGCGGGCCCGGCAGACAGCCAGTAGCGAATCAACGACGCCCGGTGCTCAGGGTGCGGCGTGACTGACAAAACAAACACCGTAAATAAAACCACGGAGAACGCGGAGGAACACGGAGGCAAAGCTAGTAGCACTTGTCTGACTGATGCCTAGAGTAACAGTTAATGCAAACCGACACTAAACAAAACATACTCGAGCAGGCAGGCGCACTCTTCTATGCGCAGGGCTTCAATAACACTGGTATCGAGAAAATCACCGAGGTCTGCGGCATAAAAAAGCCAGCGCTCTATTACCACTTCGGTTCAAAAAATGGTCTGGGGCTGGCATACCTCGAATTCAGGGCCAAGGCGCTGTTTTCAATGCTCGAGGCACTTTTGGCGCGTAGCCGGTCGTTCGACGAATACCTGAACAGCTGGGCGAACGCGCTCATTTTACTCGCACGCCGCGGCGAATTTTTCGGCTGCCCCTTTACGGCCTTCGCCAGCGAGCTCGATGCCGAAGAGCGGGGCTATTTTGAAACCAACCTGCGCCGCGTCGAAGGCGAGTGGCTTTCGATTCAAGAAAAGGCCTTCGTGAAGCATTATGGCAACACGGCCGCGGTGAAACGCGTTGCAGAGAAAATACTTGTTACGCACACCGGCTGCGTGATGCTCTACCGGGCGTCGCGCGACATGAAATACCTGAA
>JAKQXK010000593.1 GCA_029561505.1 Spirochaetota bacterium
GCCAAAATTCTCGAGAACATGGAAATCGGCCACAACATTATGCACGGCCAATATGACTTCATGAACGACCCCGAGACGCATTCGCAAACCTATGAATGGGATACCGCATCGACCTCTGATTCATGGCGCCATTCGCATAACTATCTGCACCACACGTACACCAACGTCGTCGGTAAAGACCGCGACCTGGGTTATGGTATTCTGCGGCTCACCGACGACGAACCCTGGAAACCGCAGCACCTTGCGCAGCCAATTTCGAACACGTTGCTCTCGCTGTTCTTTGAATACGGCGTCGCGCTGCATGACCTCGAAACCGATCGCGTCAAAAATGGCGAAAAGAAACTCTCTATCGACGAAGTAAAGCCCGTGCTGCAGAAAATTCTATCGCAGGTTGCCAAAGACTATGTGTACTTTCCTGCAACTGCCGGCACGAATGCGATTCCCGTTTTGACTGGCAACGTTGTCGCAAACCTGATGCGCAACGTCTGGGCGCATGCGATCATTTTCTGCGGCCACTTCACCTCTGACGTTGAGACATTTCATGTCGAAGACACCGAAGGCGAAACCCGCGGCGAATGGTACTTAAGGCAACTTCGCGGCTCGGGCAATCTCGAAGGCGACTGGTGGTTTCATGTTCTGACTGGCAACCTCAGCCACCAGATTGAGCACCACCTTTTTCCCGATGTGCCTGCGTGGCGCTACGCAGAAATGGCCCCCAAGGTGCGCGCGATCTGTGAAAAATATGGCCAGCACTACAACACCGGCAGCTTCGTGAAACAATACAGCGAAGTGTTGAAACGCATCTTCAGGTATTCATTGCCCGATGGTTTGTTTAAGGTAGCGTAACGACAACCATTAGCATTTGCGCTGCGCGCAAATGCTAATGAATAAACTTCTCTATCAACTCATTCACCAACGCCGGGTGCGAACGCTGCACCCAGTGGTTGGCGTCGACATAATGCAGCACAGCCTGCGGTGCCACGTCGGTAACGTTCGAATAGATCTCGGGAGTGATCGCGAGATCGTGGTTTGGTATAATGACCTGAAGACGGGTATCGATCCTTGTTGGCATTTCAATCCATTGCCCCTGCAGAAGCTCGCGGTACAAATTCAGCGGATTCACCACGATACGCGAGATGTCGTCTTGCGAAGCCTCGAGCATCGGGTCACCCTCTGGAACACCACCCTGCATCAGCGCGCGCGGCCAGACGAGGCGGCCAAAGTTGTTGAAAATAAAATCAGGCACATGCGGCAACTGAAAGAGGTAGATATACCATGACTTCGCCGTCTGCTGCACGCCTTCGAGAATTTTGCCGGGGTTCAGCGATCTGAATTTGCCGAACAGGTTCTCGCGCGCGAGCGCCGGGTGCGGGCCACTCACCGCGGTATAAGACGCGATGAGCTTTGCATATTCAGGCCGCGAGACAAACACCCAGCTGATAATCGCGCCCCAGTCATGCGCAACGAGGTGAGTCTTCTTTGCCCCCAATGCTTTAATCGCTGCGGCGAACACGGGCAGAATATTGTCGATGTGGTAGCCGCTACGATCATGCGGGGCATCTGACTTGCCGACACCCGGCAAGTCGATCGCACCGACACGGTACTTCTTTGAAAAGTATTCCATCTGGTGAGACCAGGTGTCGTGCGAGTCGGGCCAGCCGTGTACAAAGAGGATTGCCGTCTCAGATTCGGGCCCGGCTACCTGCATCGATATTTTGCCGAACGGCACTGAAACCGATATATACTCTGACTTCATATTGATCTTCCTGTTTGGGACATAAGTTATAGCTCGACGGGCTCGCCACAAGATTCATCGCCAGAAGAAGATTTGCGAGGTCAATAAAAATGAATGGTTGTTCAAGTTTGGCCAGCTATGGAATTTCGCAGCTGATGCCGGGCCCAGACTGATTTGTATTGTTTTTTTAGTACGCTTTGCACAAGAGGTTGAAACACGGCCATGAGACCCGCTCGCATTTTGAGATCCCCCTTTTTGTTTAGCCTGGCGATGCTCTGCTGCCGTGGCGAAGGGCATACTGACGTCTCTGAACTTGCGGCCGGTAAAAAAGAAGAAGTTTATGGCGATCTCGATTTAGGCGCGCGCAGCGACGAGCCCACAACACCCGACGCGAAAGCGATTAACTTTGGCGTCACGCCTTGGGGCGACCCTGCGAAAATGCGCGTGGCCTACCAGCCCCTCGCCGCATACCTTTCTGAAAAACTGAAGAGCCGCGTGCGGCTGCTGATCGTGCAAGAATACCGTGAGCTCGTCACCGACCTCAGGCGGGGCATTGTGCAGATCGCTTCGTTTTCACCGGGCGCGTACGCTGACGCGCTCGACGAGCGCATCGACAAAGATTCAGACTACGTCGTCTCAGCACAGCTCGGCGGCAAAAATTATTACCGCGGCATCATTCTCGCGCGCAATGAATTCGCCGATCTCGCAGCGCTGAAAAGCAAATCGTTTGCCTTTGTCGAAACGGGTTCGTCGTCTGGCTATAAGTATCCGCTGGCGCTGTTTTTGAACAAGGGCATCGACCCTTACCGGTATTTTTCGAAAATTTATTTTCTGGGCTCGCACCCGAACGTGGTTGAGGCGATCGTGGGTGGCAAGGTGGATGCAGGCGCCACATGGGATGGCTACATAGAAGAAAACTATCCGCAAAATCCTCCGGGGGTGCGCGTCATCTTGAAGACCGACCCTATTCCCTACGATGCCATTGTCGTGAGCAAACGCAAGCGTGCCCCCTCGGCGGCCAACCTGCGCAAGATTTTGGTTTCACTCAAAGCCGAAACGCTGGCAAAATCGGGCGATAAGGTTCTGAATAGCCAGGCGGGCTTTCCGTATTCGGGTTATGTTGTGCATTCGCCGCGCATCTATGATATCGTAAGGCAGACGGGCCGCGCCGTCGGCAACTACCGCAAACCCGCCGAGGTGCCGAATGAGTGAAACAAAGTCATCGCTCGTGTTGCGCCTTCTGCAGCGCATCGACGAAAGCATCACCGTACCCGGCTGGATTAAACGCCGCATCGAAAAATATTCGGTCGCTTCAAAAATCAATTTTATTATTCTGACGGCGGTGCTGCCGATGCTGTTCGTGCTATCGATGATCTTCTTGCTGCTGTTCTTTCAGATCAGCAACCAGATCGAGGCAACGCTCGTGCAGAAGATGATCTCGGCGAAAAACGCCTATAACTTCTACGAACGCACGACGCTGGTTTATGCGCGCATTCTTTCTGAAAACATGTATATAAAGAAAGAACTGCTCGCCGACACCATCAACGTTGGCCCGATCTTGCGCGTCTGCCGCCAGGTGCAGTCGAGTGTATTCTTGAACCGCATCACCATCTACGATCGCAAAGGCGTCGTCGTGGTGCGCAGCCATAACCCGGGCGAATTCGGCGAAGACGAGAGCAAAACACCTGCGATAGAAAATGCCTTAAAGAAGGGTGAAACTACCGCTGCGCTCGCGCTGGAAAAAGGCCAACTTGTATTGCAGAACACCGTGCCAGTGCAGTTCGACGACGACCGCATTGGGGCGATCACCGCGGGTTATGTACTCGACCACCAGTTCGCGCGCACGCTCTCAGATTTGACGCAGTCGGGTATTTTTATCGGGTCAAACGGCAGGCTGATCGCAGCGTCTTACCCGGGCGAGCTCGAGAGCATCACACAACCTGCATACACAGACACGAACCGCACCTATTCGATTTCGCGCAAGGTCACATTCAAAGACCGCGCTGGCCAAGAACAGTCTGAAACGATGGATTTTCGTTTCGTGCCGATCGCGACCGCGTCGGCAAACGCAGACATTCAGAACGCCGGAATCGCGGTCGCACTAAAACCTTCGTATCCGCGGTTTTTGCTCTATACTCTGTTCTGGGGTTCTTTTGCACTGATTCTGCTCGTGATTTTTCTGGGGGTGTTGCTCTCTTTCAAGATTGGCCACAAGATCGCCGGTTATGCGTCAGCCGTCTCAGAGGCAATGACGCGCTTCAGCGCCGGAGATCTCAAGACGCGCGTCGACGGCGTTTCTGACGACGAACTCGGACGTGTGGCGCGCGGGTTTAATGAGATGGCTGCCGAACTCGAGCGGCGCATTCAATATATACGCGACACGAATGAGAACCTGGAGACAATCATCTCAGAACGCACGCAAGACCTTGGCACTGCGCTCAATCATGTGACGCAGCTCGAAGAGATGCAACAGGGTGATTACCTGCTGATGTCGCTGCTGCTGAACCCCTTGACCGCTTCACAGCTCAGAGTCGGCAAACTGCAGGCATCGTTTCATATGGAACAGAAGAAGAAGTTCAACTTCAAGGGGCAAT
>JAKQXK010000597.1 GCA_029561505.1 Spirochaetota bacterium
CTTCGCTTCGGTTGTCGACCGTAACGGGCGCCAGAAATGGATTCTGCAGGGCAACAGTGTTGCCGCAGATCAATTGACTTCAATAAAACCCCTCTATTACGAAGTTGAATGCCTCAGCGAAAAAGACGCCCCCGAAAACACCAACGGTCGAAAACTCTATGAAAATCCCGTGCAATTCTTGAAGGCGGGTCAATACAAAATGTCTCTCTATCGTTCTGCAGACGCAGCAGAGACTGAACCCGTACAATCATGGATATTCTGGGTTTACACAGATATTCCGCGTACCTATGTGAAGTTCTACGCACCATTCTTGCACGGTCGCGGCGGGTTCACCGTCGGCGGAAAAACCCGCATCGCACTTCTGCCCGAATATTCCCCGGCGGCCGTCGACAAGGTTGAATACCGCATTTACCCCGAAGGCACTGCAGCTGGCGCGTGGCAGAAATACGAAAACGAAATCGAAGTCGACTCATTTGCGAAAGGCCAATATGGCCATTATGCCGTCGAATACCGCACGACCAACATGGCAGGTAATACCGAAGCGCCGCAGCAGCGCCGTATGCTCGTTGATGCACGCGGCCCGCAGGTTGAAGAAGTTACCGCAGAAAACGGAGAGCGCAGACTGGGCATCAAAGATGAAAATTTTCCCGTGATAGTGCGCATCTACGCAGGCGAGAGGTTGATCGAAGACAAATATTACAAACTGTGGAAAGCCAACGACTATGTTCAGGTGCCCGCCGAAGCGACGCAGATTAAGGTGATCGATCTTCTCGGCAACGAGACTCTGCACGCAAAATAGCGCAGAAAATCTGTCTCGTTGCTTTAGGCCGCGAAATCCCATTGTCCTTGACAGCATGTCTAAAACGCGTTTTGTGCCTGTATGGCGAAACTTTCAGGAGCTCCCCCTCAAGGGACTGCGAACGGAAACGCGGGTGCGCATTCTAAGGTGACTATCTACTATAACCCAAAATGCCGAAAAAGCCGCGAAGCGCTGCAAATCATTAAAGAAAAGGGTATAGACCCTGAGATTCGCAACTATATGGAAGAGCCACCAAGCAAAGCTGAGCTCTCAGAAGTCCTCAGAAAAATGGGTCGCCGGCCGCGTGATATCTTTCGCAAGTCTGAGCCACTCTATAAAGACCTTGGGCTCAAGAACAAAGATCTCACAGACGACGAACTTCTGAGCTACCTCAATGAATATCCTATTCTTATCGAACGTCCGATCGTGGTGAAAGGTCAACGGGCAGTGCTCGGTCGCCCTCCAGAAGACGTTCGCCGCATTATCTGACGCCGAAAGCCCTCGCCCGGGTAATCTATGAAAACGAAAATCATAGTTACCTCGGGCCCGACGCGCGAACACTTCGACCCTATCCGTTTCTTATCTAACCCCAGCACCGGGCGCATGGGGCACTCGATCGCCACAGCTGCTGTCGCAACAGGCGCATTCGAAGTCGTTTATATAGCTGGCCCGGTACCTGTAGAGTTTGCCAAGGTAACGGGGGCACAAAACTTCGCAGTTACGAGCACCGATGAAATGCAGGCCGCTGTCGGCGACCACCTCTCAGGGGGATGCATACTCGTCATGGCAGCAGCACCTGCAGATTACAAACCCCAGGTACGTTCACCGGTCAAAATTAAGAAAACGGAAAATCCGCAGATTAACCTGGTGCCCAACCCCGATATTCTGAAAACGATGGCGGCACGCAACCGAAGCCTCACACCGCGGGCGCTGCTTATCGGTTTCGCCGCAGAAACACATGAAACGGAGAAATACGCACTCGGCAAACTCAAAGACAAAGAGCTCGACATGATATTTTTGAACGATGTTTCAAAAACCGGTGCGGGGTTTGCCTCGGCCACGAATGAGTTTACGGTCTTCTATCGCGATGGCCGCCGGCAAGAACTCGCCAATGCGCCAAAAGAGCTGCTAGGTAAAAAGATTATTGATTGTATTGCTGACTATGCCGGCCTGAAGCTGTGATCGCCCTGCTCGCAGCCACGCGCGCCGAAGCGCACTACTTACTGAAAACGATGCGGTCGGTAAAATCTGACGGCATATACCACTTTCGCGGCACGCTCGCTGGCAAACAGGCTGCACTCTTTCTCACTCGGCCCGGAGTTCACTCGCGCGAGCAGGTTCGCCGGTTCTTGCGCCTGCACCGCTATGACGCCATTATCAGCTGCGGCTCATGCGCGAGCCTGACCGCAGAGCTGGCGCATCTGCAAAGTGTCGTCATTGGTTCGGTCGTTACCCCCGGTGAAAAATGGATCACGATAGCGGCGGCTGGGCGCAAGTGCGTCAGCGTCAGCCACCTCATCGCCGATGATGCTTCTAAGGCGCTGCTGCGTGAGACTTCTGGCGCTGACATTCTCGATATGGAAACTTATACGCTCGCGCGCATCGCAGCGGAGCACGAATTTTCGGCGATTCCATTTTATGCGGTGCGCGTCGTCGACGACCTTGCCGGTGAAGAAGATTACCTCAAAAAAGAGCAAATGCTGCGTGAAATGACGGCCGGCAAACCGTCAGGGAGGCCTAGCTGGCGAGACATCGTGCGCCTTGGTATTTGGGATTACGCCGTGATAATCTGGCGCCGGCACCGGGTCGCGCGCGCGATTGGCGAAGCCGCTCGAAAGCCTGTCACTTGACTCAAGCCTTAATGCAACAGAGCCACCACCTTCGGGGTATTGTCTTCATTCTTTGTTCGGCGCTGCTCTTCTATCTCGCAACTTTTTTCGTGCGCCTGGCGAGTAGCGAATTTGCTGCTCCCGGTTCTTGGTATACGGCCGCCCGGTTTGCTCTCGGCTTACCGCTCTTCTATGTGTTCTTTCACCGCCGCAGGGTCGCCGTGCAGAACCGCATTTGGCTGAGTCTGCGGGCAGCATGCAATGTGCTGGCGGTTGTGTTTTTTCTGTACGCGGCGCATTTCGGCTCTGTGATGAATGCAAACGTGCTCAATATGACCTACCCGGCATTTGTGGCATTGCTTTCGCCAATTTTTATTGGCGAGAAAAACAAAGTGACGGCATGGCTTTCAGTCGCCGCGGCAATCACCGGTGCGGCACTCATCACGACCGGCGGCTCTGTGCTGCAGTTTCAAAAAGCAGACATCTTAGGCCTGGCATCGGGAATCACCGCGGGCGTGGGCGTCATGAGTCTTCGCCAGATTCGAAAGACCGATTCAACTTTTAACGTGCTGTATTATACGTTTCTTCTGGGCACTGCGGTGACGCTGCTACTGGTCGCAGCTGAAACACTTTTGACGCCAGACCTCAATACCAGCGCCGCCGGGCCGAAATTCTGGTTGCTACTGCTCGCGTCGGGCGTCTGCGGTGTTCTGGGTCAATGGGTCTTCACATATGGTTTTGCCTGGGTGGGTGCGGTTGAGGGCTCGATATTGTCTTCGTCGCGCATTCTGATAGCTCTTGCGTTCGGTCTATTCTACTTTAATGAAGCCTTCACGCTGAGCGCAGGCCTCGGCGCGGTTCTCGTGCTCGCATCGAATATCTTCTTATCTTTCGGCAGACGAGAACAAAAAAGTTGACCCACGGCACCTTAATTGTGTAACCTCTCTTCATGAGACGTTTGTTTCCGTTCATCATACTCGTGTGCGCTGCCCCGTTGTTTGCCTTTGGGGCAGAAGTTGTGCGGCTCGTGCGCGAGCCGACAGCGATCGCGCTGGCAATTGAAAAGGGCTATGGGGTACAAAAAGACGGCAAACATGAGCTGACCTTCACCTCGGTCGCCACGGGAAAAACGCTGAAAGTCATTAAAACCTTCAAAGGCTCAACCGCTAAAGAAGACGCCAAATATTTTAGCCAGATCAACGCGATCGACCTACCGGCGAACTCAGGCCCGGTGCATGTCAGCGGGCGTATCTTTTATTGCAGCTTCGAGCAGAAATTCTGCTCAGTGCAGCGCGTTAATAAAGATCTCTAATTCAGACTGTTTCGCAGCGTTATTCAACTTCGACACGCGCTGCAAGCTCTCCGATTTTCGGGTGCCCTTTCTCAGCGACACAAATTTCGATTAACTTACCGTCTTTCGGGGCTTCGAGTGAAAAAGCCGCCTTGTCAGTCACCAGCTCACACAGCTCGTCACCCGCGCTGAAGCTTTCGCCGGGTTGCTTATTCCACTTTACGAGCTCGATGCCGTCGTTGCCGCCAATATCGGGAATCTTGAGTTCAATGATGCGCGCCATGATTTTGCGTTGTTTATCCGCAAGGCGCGTAAACAACATTTCAGACGTCGATCGTCCAGAGATCGATGGGTTGCTCGCGCCCTTTCACCTGCGCCTCGCCAATGCGGCGGCAGCGGGCCTGCACTGCGGGTGATGCGGCGTTGTACACAGAATCTGAAAACACAAGATCGGTCTTGAAATCTTTGCAGAGCCCTTCAATGCGCGAGGCCGTGTTCACTGCATCGCCGATTATCGTGAAGTCTTTGCGCTCGGCGCTGCCAATTGCCCCTTGCAGCACCTCGCCAAAGTGCAACCCGATACCGTTGTGAATCGCGGGCAAGCCGGCTTTGGCGCGCGCGGCGTTCAGCTCGTTGAGCGCAGCCCGCATCAGCAGTGCGGCCGCCAGCGCTGCGTCGCAGGCGTTTTCTACGGGCATAACTCCCCCGAAGACTGCCATGATCGCATCGCCGATAAACTTATCAATGGTGCCACCTGCCGCGTTAATGGCGCGCACCATCGCGTCGAGATATTCGTTAAGGTATTCTACAACCTGTTCGGGGGCAACCTTCTCGCTGAAGCTCGTGAAGCCACGAATATCGCAGAAGAGAATCGCCACTGTCTTTTTTTCACCCGCACTCACCTGCCCGGCAGACAGCAGAATTTTGTCTTTTACTTCGTTCGAGACAAATTGGCCAAAGAGCCGCGACACCATCAGGGTTTCACGCTGCTTTTCCAATGATTCTTCGATGAGGTTGCGCACATGGCGGCTGATGATGCCAATCGTCATGCCGGTCATCGCCATCATCACAGATTTGAAGTGATAAAAACTCTCTTGCGTCAGATCTTGCAGAAGCAGCGCGTCTTCATGCCTGACAAGCGCAAGCCCTGGGGCCGCCAAATGCGCGGCAAGGCTGTATTGAAGAGCTGAAAAGACCCCGGCAACGAGAGATAACCTGAAATTAAAGGCAAAGCCGGTCAGCACAATAAGAAAAAAGTAGAGATAACCGGGTGGGCCTGTGATGTATGTCGCTGTGCCCGAAGGCAACATGAACCAGGCAATGATGTATATCGAAGTCGGCAACGTACAAAAGCCAAGCATCACCGCCCAGG
>JAKQXK010000632.1 GCA_029561505.1 Spirochaetota bacterium
CCAGCGCCCGGCTGAGGGCGATCCATTCGGCCACCCCGAGCTCGCGCGGAATTTTCTTTTCGACGTCTGAATAGGGTATCTGCAGAATTTCATGCACGAGCGAGCGCAGGTCGTCGAAATCGAGTTTTTGCAGCACGCGAATCGCCGTCGGGTTGCGGCTCAGTTTCAGCGCGTCGCGCGCTGTGATTTTGCCGAGAAATTTGCCGTCATAGTTCTGAAAGTCTTGCAGGGGTTCGTCGGCGATAAGCGTCGCGGGCGTAATAACCTGTTTAGCGAGGCCCAGATAAAACAATAACGGTTTAATTGTCGAACCGATCTGGCGGTCGGCTTTGAGCGCACGATTAAACTGGTTTTGCTGTGAGAACTCCGCGCCGCCAACCATCGTCAGAATGTAACCGGTCTTGGGTTCGATACTGATGAAGGCGGCGTTTGTCGAGGCAAGCGCGCGTTCGTATTCTTGAATACGGTTCGCATTGTTCTTTTTGCGTGCGCTTTCGAGCAGTTTCTCATAGTGTTTCTTCTGCAGTTCGACGGCCGCCTTCGCCGAACGCTGCGCGATCATTTGCCTGCCAAGGTCGAGCGTCGTGAAAATGCGCAGCCCGCTGCGGTTGAGCGCGTCTTGCGTGAACTGTGCCGCGAGCTTTTGCCGCAGGTAGTCGAGAAAAAACGGAGCGTAGTTTTTGCCCGTTAGCCTGTCGGGAAAATCGGCGATCGCCGATTGTTTGCTTTCTTTCGCGGCGATGCGCCAGGTCTGAAAGAATCTGCGGCGTTCGTTGTTAATTTTTTCAGGCGCAAGCTTGCCAACTGCGACGAGCGCCTGCATCACCACGAGCTGGCGCTCTAAAAAGCGCGGCAGATCGGTGATCGGCGAATACGCCTTCGGGTTGGGAATTATGCCCACAAGGCTCGTCGCTTCGCCGAGCGTCAGCGCGCGCGCCGATTTATTGAAATAGAACTGTGCGGCAGTTTCCAGGCCATACATGCCGTGGCCCATGTAGATGAGGTTGAGGTACATCTCGAGTATTTCTTTCTTCTTGTATTTCTCTTCGATGGCCTGCGCGCAGAAATATTCGAACAGTTTGCGGTCGAGGGTCTTCTCTTGATTGGTGAAAAGTACCTTAGCGAGCTGCTGTGTCAGCGTCGAGCCACCCTGCGCAAAGCGAAGCCGCAGCGTGTTGCGCACGACTGCGCGCAGAATGCCTGCATAGTCGATGCCGTGGTGGTCGTGAAAACGTCTGTCTTCGCTTGCGATCAGCGCATCGACGAGTTGCTGCGGATAGTCTTCGTAATTCAAGAGACTACGCCGTTCGGTATAAAACTCACCGATGAGTTTGCCATAACGGTCGAAAACCTTCGAAGGTATCGCCACCGCGCCCGGTTCAATCGAGGCGACGGTATCTTGTGAGATCGCGCCGCTGCGCAAACGGTCGAGCTGTTGCTTATAGAGCGTCAGCTTCTGCATCACAGCAGCTTCTTCGTCGACCCAGCGGTTATGCGCCAGAAACACGCGCACCCCGAAATACAGGGCGAGCAGAATAAGGTAATAGCGAATTTTACCGCGAATGAAAGTCTGATAGAAACGGCGCATAGAGATGATTTAGACAGGGTGTTCTTACCCTGTGCACAGAAAAGAACAAATTGAAGCTTTAACTGCTCGCCGCCTATTTTTGCCAGCTGGCCAGGTCTCGCAGTTTGCTGCGCAAACCGCTGCTAAAGCGGTAAAAGCGACCTGCCGGCCCATCTGGCGGGGCGGCGGTCAGACTCAGCGTAAGTCTAAAGCCTTACGCTTTGATAGAAGTAACTTGTAGCTTGTGGTAAGACTGGCGATGGCCCCACTTGCGGTGGTTGTGCTTTTTAGTGCGATAGAAAACGCCAACGATTTTCGGGCCTTTAACTTCTTCAACGACTTTTGCCGTGACAGAAACCCCTGACAAGAATGGCTGGCCGACTTTAATCTGGCCGTTGCCGCTGACAGAGAGTACCTCGTTGATGGTGAGGTCTTTTCCCGGTTCGGTTCCCGTGAGTTCAGCGAAAAAAACTGTGTCTTGGGCCACCCGGTATTGCTTGCCACCGACTTGAATAACTGCCTGCATAACCGGCATTTTGGGGCGCCGAGACATGCGGTCAAATCAATAGTGAGTGCAATGCTGAAGCAGACGCTGCATACCGGTAGCTCGGCTGGCCGGCATGCCCACGGTCAAATTAATTGGCTGTACAGACTACAGCAACCCCGGCAGCCTGCAGGCCGGTTTCGCAGAGAAATCCACCTATCGGCGCATATAGGCAGGTGGGTATAAAGATTCAGGGGGATCTATGAAAATTCTGAAAGTTTTCGCTTTGGTTGTGGGTATTGCCGTTGTTTTGCTGCTCGGCATTGCCGCTGTTACCAAGAAAGAATACTCGGTGGCCCGCGATGCCACGATTAACCTGCCCAAAGACAAGGTTTTTGCTTACCTGGTGCAGCTCAAAAACCAGGACAATTTCAGCGTCTGGGCCAGCATGGATAAAGACATGAAGAAGACGTACCGCGGTACCGACGGCACGGTCGGCTTCGTTTCAGCGTGGGACAGCGCGAAAGACGACGTGGGCGCGGGCGAACAGGAAATTAAGAAGATTCTGCCAGGTGAGCGCATCGACTTTGAACTGCGGTTTTTGCGGCCTTTTGAGTCGAAGAGCGACGCCTTTCTGAAAACCGAAGCGGTTGAGCCCAATAAAACGAAGGTCACATGGGGCTTCAGCGCAAAAATGCCTTATCCGATGAACCTCATGCTGCTCTTTTTGGACTTTGAAGGAATGATCGGCAAAGACTTCGAAACGGGTCTTTTGAACCTGAAACTGCTGCTCGAAAGAAAATAAAACTGCGCGGCAGGTCGCAAAACGACCAAATTCAGGAAAAGTTCCGCGATTTTCTACGCGAAAATCGCTCTATGAACGGGCCAAAGCCCGCTTTTCCTGAATTTCGCCATTTTGCCACCACGCTGAGATTTCAATTTCCACGACCTGCCGCGCCCATTGCACACCGCTTTACGCGGTGTCTTAACCTCATTTCATGCCTTATATGAAGCTGAGCCATTTTACCGCGCATCCCTGGCATGGCGTAGCGATCGGCGACGACGCCCCAAGCGTCGTCACCGCGTTCATTGAGATTGTACCTTCTGATACAATCAAATACGAGATCGATAAGGCGTCGGGTCTCATGAAGGTAGACCGGCCGCAGAAATATTCATCACTGCCGCCTGCGCTTTATGGTTTTATTCCACAAACGTATTGCGACGAGCGCATTCGGGCGCTCGCGAACGACAAAAAAGTGATGAGCGGCGACCACGACCCGCTCGACATCTGTGTGATTACCGAACGCAACATCGGTAGCAATGGTTTTCTCGTGCGTGCGCGCACGATCGGTGGTCTGCGGCTCATCGACGATCATGAAGCCGACGACAAAATTATCGCGGTTATGGCTGACGACCCAATCTATGGCAATATTGAAACGCTGAAAGATGCGCCGCAGTCGCTGATCGACCGCATTCGCCATTACTTTTTGACTTACAAAGACTTTCCCGGCCAGAAGCGCAAGATTGAAATGGGCGAAGTTTATGAGCGCGACGTTGCCTGCAAGGTGATCGAAGCGGCAGTAGCCGACTACAAGGCGAAGTTTCACTACTAATGATCAGTCTGCAAAACCTCGGCATGTCATATGGCGAGCGCGACCTCTTTACCGGGGTTTCGCTGCAGCTGAACGAAAGCACGCGCTATGGCATTACCGGCGCGAACGGTTCGGGTAAGTCGACCCTGCTCAAGATACTGGCGAACCGCGATGCCCCGACAGACGGCAAAATCGACGTGCAGAAGGGTACGCGCATCGCGTACCTCGAACAGAACCTGCCGCTCGACTCGGGCGAGACCGCGATTCAGATCGTGATAGCGGGTGACGAAATTCTGGCTAAGGCGCTCGCCGAGCGCGACAACCCGAACGCAGACCCGGCGCACGCCGGCGAGATCGAAGAGATTATCATGTCGCGCGAAGGCTACCGCGCTGAATCAGAAGCGGCGCGGCTGCTCGCTGGCCTTGGGCTTCCCGACGAAGTGCACAACATACCCGCGAACAAACTTTCGGGTGGCCAGCTGATGCGTGCGCTGCTCGCGCGCTCGCTCTTTGCCAAAGGCGAAGTGCTGTTGCTCGACGAACCCACCAACCACTTAGACATGCCGGGCATCAAGTGGCTCGAAAACTATATTCTCAACGAGTTTCAGGGCACGCTGCTCTTGATCACGCACGACCGTGGGTTTTTGTCGGCGCTGTCAGAGCAGATTCTTGATGTCGACTACAAGACAATCACGCTCTTCAACATGAACTACAATCGCTTTGTCGGTGCGCGCACCCTCGCCGCCGAACAAAAAGAGCGCGAGGCCGAAGCTGCAAAAAGAAAAATTGCAGAGCTTACCGAGTTTATCGACCGCTTCAAAGCCAAAGCCTCGAAAGCGCGCCAGGCGCAGTCACGCGTCAAACAGGTAGAAAAGATTGAAGTCCCAGAAATTATACCTTCGTCGCGCCGCAAACCCTCGTTTAATTTTCGTTACGAGCGCGAATCGGGCCGCGATGTGCTGAACGTGCATGGTGTTTCTATGCAATTTACCGAAACGCCCCTGTTTCAGGGTGCGGAGTTCTTGCTCAGAAAAGGCGATAAGGCCGCGATTGTGGGCCCCAACGGTCATGGTAAAACCACGCTGCTGAAAATCATCGCCGGTGAGCTGACACCCAAATCGGGGTCTGTACAATTCGGCCACGAAGTGCGCATGAGCTATTACGCGCAGGTGCACGAAGAGCTGCGCAAACTCGGCGAACCGCTGCACGAGCACCTGCACACACTGCACCGCGAAAAGGCGGTTAAAGACGTTCGCGGTTCGCTGGGTCTCATGCTTTTCGAAGGCGACGAACAGAAGAAGAAACTCTCGGCGCTTTCGGGCGGCGAGATGGCACGTTTCGTGTTTGCCGATCTGATGCTGCAAAAGCCCAACTTTCTCGTGCTCGACGAACCGACCAACCACCTTGATATCGAAGGCATTGAAGCGCTCGAAGACGCACTTGCGGCCTATCAGGGCACCGTGCTCATGGTGAGCCACGACCGTGCATTCATCAAAAAGGTCTGCAACCGCGTGTTCGAACTGAAAGACGGTACGCTCAAAGAGCTGAATGCCGGCGTGCGCGCGCTCGACGACCGCGACGATGCGGCCGCAAAACCCGCACCTACGGCGCGTGAAAAGGCCGAAGCGCAGGCAGAATCAGATCGCCTGCAGTCGAGCGCCGAGGCAAACCTCAGCTATGACGAGCGCAAGCGACTGAAAAGCGAGGCCGGCAAAGCGCAGACCCGCGTGAAGCGTCTCGAACAAGAGATCGCCGACCACGAAGCGCGCATACAAGAGCTCGATGCGCTGTTCGGTGACGGCGGTAAACTGCAGGCGCTGTCGCCCGACGATCTGCGTACAAAAACCGAAGAGCGGGCGAAGCTGCAGAAACAACTCGAAGAACGCCTCGCCGAATGGGAATCTCTCGCTTCGTGATTCGGCTGCCTTAGCCATCAGGCGCGCTCAAGCATAACCTCAAGTGTCGGCGACAGTTGCTGTGCAAACAGTTCGTCGTGCGTCGCGAACATCACGATACCTTCAAAGCTACGCAGAAATTTGGCAACGGCGAGCCTCGTCTCGAAGTCGAGGCCGACTTCTGCCTCGTCAAAAAAGCAAAACCCCGGCGCCGTGTCGGCGCCAGTAGCGAGCAAAATCTGTAGCCTGATTTTCTCGCCCGCGCTCAGGTTCGCTTGTGGCTCGAACACCTTTTCGCCTCGGTAGCCATAGGCCCCAAGCTGTCGGCGCAGCTCGCCTTCAGTTAGGTCGGGCAGTCTTTCATTTGCCAGCTGCAGCAAATTGCGGTGCTCGTTGGTACTTGCGGTGGCGCCTGCAAGCACGAGATCACTTTGCCCTGAACGCGGGAAGCTACCGCTGCTGTGAAATTCGCGTGCGCCGCAGAGGTGCCGCATGAGTACACTCTTGCCGGCCCCGTTAGGGCCTTTAATTCGCACGCGGTCACCGCTCGTGGCCATGAAACTTAACGGGTGCCGCCAGAGCCTCTGCCCCAGTTTAGCGTAGAATTGCAGCTCTGTGACCTCAAGTCTTGCGAGCCCGCGCAATCGCTTATGCCATTGCCCCTCAAAGCGCAGGTCGAGTCGGGGTGCGACTTCTGCCCGTGCCTGTCGAATCTTCGCCTCGAGTTCACCCATGCGCTTTTTTGCATGGGCCGCGAGGCTGCCCGATGTCTTTTCAGCGTTTCGCTTCATCAGCCCCAGCGCAATACGGGGAATTCCCGAATCGGGTGCACGGCGCGCAGCATTCAGGCTGCGCTTCTGCTGCCTTTCGAGAGTCTGCTGCAGGTGCCGCGCTTCGCTCTGGGCGATGCGTTGCGCGCGACTGGCCGCATTTACTGCTGCTTGCCGCACCTGCGCCAGCTTTTCGCGGTAAGCTGCGTAACCTGAATCGAACACGGTCACAACCTGATTCTCAACGTGCAATATGCGCGTCGCCAAATTCAAGAGCTCGCCGTCATGCGACACCATCAGCACCAGCTGATTTCGCGTCGCCAGATGTTTCACGAGCCACCGGCGGTGAGAAGCATCGAGGTGTGTTTCTGGCTCGTCGAGTAACAGAATTTGTGGCGCTTGCTGCAGCACACCCCTTAGCAACTGCATCTTG
>JAKQXK010000722.1 GCA_029561505.1 Spirochaetota bacterium
CTGAAAAGCTGCAGGTAGACAAAGACCGGCAACAACAATGCGAATGCCGCGATTGCTGCGCGTGACTTCGTGAGCCACAGCCCTATCGCCACGCTGATCGTGAGCAGCAGCAGACCCAGTGCGCGCCCCTTTTTGCCGGCAAAATAGAACGATAGCGTCAGGCCTGACCCAAGCATCGCCGCGAGCGCAGATAACCCGGCAAAGTTCAGATGGTGCATGCTGCTGAAGCCGCGCCCGCGCACCCAGTTCAGAAAATCTTCACGCATATGCCACGCGCCATATGCTGATGAGACTGCCGCACCGCCGATGAAGCAGGCCACGACGATGTAGAGGCGCCTGCGGCTGCTGGCATAAAACCAGATGAATGCCGGTATCAGCATCAGCCACACCTCGCGCGCTTCGATGAGTTCGGCGACCGGTAACGGCGACACGACAATATGATAAATTCGCCAAAAGACCCACATGAAGGCACCGGCATAAAAGAGCTTCAGTGTTTTGGCGCCGCCGATGTCGAGTGTCGACCGCCCGCGCCGTGAAATCAGCGTCGCGACAAATAACAGAAACACGAGGCCGAGGCCGGTCTGTGCGATCGAGATCGAAAATGCGAGCCCCGCCGCAAACAGGCAGAGAAACACAAACGCCAGTTTGCCGGCTATAGTATTCTCAGATGCATGCATAAAGCCTCTTTTATCACCAGTAATTTTTGTGCATGCTGAGCATGCGGCAGATTCGCCTGCTGAACAGCGTGTATTTGCGGCCCAGTTTGTAACCCAGAAATTTTGCTGCGATATGAAACGGCATGCGCAACAGTGACAGCAGAGCTGCGGATTTCCAAAGCAGAGAAGCCTGTCGCTTCACAAATCGAAATCCTTCTTTGTTTGCTGTGCCTGCCTTAAAGAGCAATTCTGCATGCTGCGAATGAAAGACGCCAATATCAAAATAGCGACTGAACTCTTGCCATGCAGAATAGTTGTGAGAGTGGCAGACCTGTGCGCCGGGTTCGTAAATGATCGTCGCGCCAGCCTGAATGATGCGTGCAGCAGCGTGCATGTCTTCGCCGAGAATGAGGCTTGAAGCGAACCCCCCGGCTTTGGTGAGAGTTGGCTTGTGCCACAGGCAGCAGCTGTTCGACGTGAACCAGGTTTTGATACCGAGTGCGGCAGCACTCTGCATATTCTGCACTATGCGCTCGTCGCCATAGTTAATCAAACGGGCACTTGCGGCGAGCGGGTTCGCGTCTGCATGTCCAAGCTGCCGCGCATAAACGGCCGCAACCTTGGGTTGCGCCGCAGCTTCAAGCAGGGCAGCGACCGTTTGCGAATCTGCGCAGACCGCGTCTTGGGTTACGAAAAGCACCCAATCGTGGCGCGCCAGTTTGAGGGCGGCGTTTCGTGTGCCGCCATGATCAAACTCTTGCCTGCCGACAGAGATGAACCTAAAAGGCATCTTGCCGGCCAGGTTTTTGAGCTGAGCACCTGCGCCATCACTCGATTCTGTGTCAAAGATGATAATTTCGGCCGGGGCCGCGCTCTGTGACATCAGGGCGCGCATGCATTCGATCAACAGCGCACCGCCATTGCGCACCGGAATCACGAGGGAATATGCAGGGAGTGCGCGCCGTTTGATTGGCTTTTTGACAGCTGGCACTAGTACGCTCCGCGGCGCCTTAGCACAACACCGATTGTTTTGTAGAGTATCACCAAATCGATGTGCAGAGACCAGTTGAAGACATACCAGGTATCCATTTCGACCCGCTGCTCATAACTGACATCGCTGCGCCCGCTGATCTGCCACAGACCTGTCATGCCGGGCCTCACCAGTTTATAGAAGTCGCTGCGCTCGCGGTAACATTCGAGCAGCTCTTGTTCAGGTACGGGCCTCGGGCCCACAAGACTCATTTCGCCCTTAAGCACGTTGATGAGCTGCGGCAATTCGTCCAGAGAGGTTTTTCGCAGTATAGCACCCAGCTTTGTCACACGGGGATCATTCTTCAGCTTGAGTGTCTTTTTCCATTCAGTCCGGGCTGCCGGGTCGGTGGCCAGCAGTTCTTTGAGCCGCACGTCTGCGTCGCGGTACATGCTGCGAAATTTATAAACCCTGATCGGCTTGCCGTCTTTGCCAGCACGAATCTGAGAATAGAGCGCGGGCCCCGGTGAGCTGAAACGAATTGCCAGCCCGATCAGCACCAGAACCGGAAAAACAAAAGGTAATGCGATCACGACCAGCGTATAGTCGAACAGCATTTTTGTCAGGCGGGCCGGCCGCTCTCTGAGGCTGTTGCTCAGTTTTATGAGAAATAATTGATTCACAAACAGATGATAAAACTCGGCGTTTAGCAAAGCGCCCGAACGCATCTCGGGTATCAGCAAGACATGCTGCACGTACCGGTGCACTTCGTCGGCGAGGTTGCCCGCGACTTCAGGGCTTTGCCCCGGCGCCGCAATGAGTACACACGCAATTTTCTGGCTGCGCAGAATATGCGGCAGTTCTTTTCTGGCCCCTGCGCGTGTCAAATCAGTCGGTGCCTGCTTCTTATAAGTTGCTTCTTGCTGCTGGTCGAGCGGCACAAAGCCGGTAAACCGGTAGCCTAACGTTCTTTCAGACAAAAGTTCGCGTTTTATCTTGCGCGCCGCTTCGACTTCGCCCACGATGAGCAGATTTTGTGTTCCCAGGCCAAATTTATGTAACGCAATTTTGCCCCAGTACCGGGCGAAACCAAGCAGCACCAGGGTGTAGGGAACCATCAGCAAAATTGTCAGCCGGCTGACGATATGCGAGAGCCTGCCAACAGAAATCAGCGCAAACAAGAACACCGTCAAAATCGCAATGGACTTACTGATTTCTTTCAGTTCGTCAATATAGGGCAGCCGTTTGGTGTAAAGCCCCTCGTACGCAAAGATAACGACGAAAAGCAGGGGCATAAAATACAGATCAGCGAATCGCATCGCGTCGCCTGAAAAAGCCGGTACGACCTGCAGGGTTTCACCGAGAACAATGCGCGTGTTGACCGCGAGCACAAAAGCCAGGGTGTAGATGATCAGGTCTAAAGCGAGCAGGCAGAAGATGAACATGACCCCCCGCGATCCGCTAGATGATGGCGTATTGCCCGAGGTCAGGGGAGACGATTGCATTCCCTTTCGCATAAGTTATGGCTGAGCCTTACGGCGTTTTTCCCAGGCGACGGCCGTTTCGAGAATCATTGAAAGGTCGGGCAGCTCAGGCGACCAGCCGAGCAGGCGCCGGGCCAGAGCGTTATCGCCCACAAGCATCGCAGCGTCGCCTTCACGCCGCGGGCCGAAACGGAAGTTGATTTTTTTACCGCAGACAGACTCGATGCCTTTGAGCACTTCGAGAATACTGTAGCCCCGGTTGTTGCCGAGATTAAAAGCATGAAAGCCTGGGTTCTTAAAGGCAAACCCGATACCGAGCACATGAGCGCGGGCGATATCTGAAACATGAATGTAATCACGAACCGCTGTGCCGTCTGCGGTCGCAAAATCACTGCCGTTCACCACGAAGTCAGGTCGGTTTTCAAGCGCTGCCCGAATGGCAAGCGGCACCAGGTGCGTCTCGGGCACGTGGTCTTCACCGAACTCATTTTCGGGGTCTGCACCCGAAGCATTAAAGTAGCGAAAGATCACGGCAGAAAAACCGAGCGTTGCGCAGTAATCGCGCATGATCTGCTCACACATGAGTTTCGAGCGGCCATATGGGCTGATCGGGTCTTGCGCGTGCAGTTCGGTCAGGGGTTCAGGATTTTTCAGTTCAGCATAGGTTGCGCACGTAGAAGAAAATATAATCTTCTTCACTTCTGCCGCTTTCATGGCAGCGAGCAATGACAAAGTACCGGCGACGTTGTTTTCGTAATAGAGATCAGGCTTTTCTACGGACTCACCCACGAAGATATAGGCCGCGAAGTGCATCACCGCATCAATTGACTTATCGCGGAGCAGCGCGGTGAGTTTATCTGAGTCACGCGTCGAAATACGGTGGCATTCTGCGTAAGCAGACACATCGGCCCGGCCGTAAGACTCATCGTCGATGCAGACAACCTTGTGGCCCGCGCGCGCGAGCAATTTGCACGCGTGCGAGCCGATGTAGCCTCGCCCGCCCGTCACCAGAATATTCATCGGCAGCCGCCCGGGGTCGTGAATCGGTACGGCGTCGCTAGATTGGGTGTCGCCCTACTTGTGTCCATCGCGCTGCGGGCGCTGGCGGTTGCCGCCGCGACTGCCGCCACGATTATTTCGGTTACCGCCGGGTTTGCCGCGTCCGCGGCGTGGGCCTCGGCCTTCACCGCGACCTGCGCCACCCCGATTCTCTTCTTCAAGAATTCTGCGTGTGCGCTCTGAAATCTGCGGTTCAGATTTCTTGCGCACGAAGAGCGACATGACAGAGCGCGCAATGCGTTTGAACACGCCCACTTTTTCTTGAGAGCGCGGTACGATCGCAAATTTCTGGCGATTGTCTTTGCGCGCATTTTGGTCGCGTTTGCCGCCTTCGTTATGGCCGCCGCGTTCGCGGCGTGCATCGTAATATGCGCCATCGGCAACTTGCTTCTGGCGGTTTGGTTGTTCGCCGCGACGAGCAGGCTGTGGCCTGCCCTGACCCTCAGGTCGTGGTCGTGGTGGTCGCGCCTCACCCTGCTGCCCGCGTGAATCTTCGCGCCGGGGTGGCCTACCACCCTCGCGTTTGCGGTCACGACCGCCACGGTCGTTACCACCTCTGCCGCCACGATCATTGCCGCGTGGCCCACGATCACGGCCACCGCGCACATGATCCGCGCCGTCTTCGCGCTCGACGCGTACGATGCGCACAAAGCTGACATTTTCAATGTAGCGTGATTCAGGCTGTGCAACGGGAATCTTGTATTTCAGATAGCGTTCGAGTTTGGCGAGCGAATCATAGTCAAATTCAGAGCTGACGCTGATCGCTTTTCCAGTTTTGCCAGCGCGAGCCGTACGGCCGATGCGGTGCACGTATGTCTCAGGGTCCATGGGGATGTCATAGTTAATAACGAGCTGCACGTCTTCGATGTGCAGGCCCCGGCTCGCCACGTCGGTTGCGACGAGAATGCGAAATTTACCGTCTTTAAAATCGTCAAGAATCTTGAGGCGCTTGTTCTGCGTCACCATGCTCGACAGGCCCGCGGCAGCGATGTTGTGGTGGTTGAGGTTTTTGACCAGCACGTCGACGTACTGGCGGCTGTTGGTAAAAATAATGACCGGCTCGAGCTTATTGTTTTCGAGAAACTGAATGAGGTAGGGCAGTTTTTCGTCTTGCCCGAGGTGCAGCATCTCTTGCGCAATATTCGCGTGGTCGATGAGTTCAGGGTTAATGAGAATCTCTTCGGGCTCGCGCATGAATTCCCAGACAGAGTAGAGTGCGCTGAAGTTGATGGTGGCCGAAAACAGCGAAAACTGGCGTTCTTCGTTTTCATTCGGCGAGCATTTCGAAAGAATCTTGCGCACGTCGTCGATGAAGCCCATGTCGAGCATGCGGTCGGCTTCATCGAGAACGATTTTCACGACCTTTGAGAGGTTGGCTTCGCCGCCGCGCAAAAAGTCGAGCAGCCGGCCGGGAGTCGCGACGATCAGGTGCGCGCCACCGGCGAGTTCGCGGCGCTGCTTGTCATGGTCGACGCCGCCGTAGATAGTGGCAAGTTTCAGGCCGGCCGCATTGGCAAAGAATTCAGCTTCTTCAGCGATCTGCACGACGAGTTCGCGCGTCGGTGCGAGCACCAGCGCAACAGGGGGATTCACCCCGTCGTCGCTATGCGTGTCGCCTTTTTCTATTTTTTCGTGAACGAACTGCAGAATCGGCAGCAGGTAAGCGAGTGTTTTGCCTGAACCGGTCTTGGCGCAGGCAATGAGGTCGCGGTTATTGATCGCGAGCGGTATGGTTTCGGCCTGTATCGGGGTGGGCTCGGGAAAGCCCTTCTCGGCGAGCCGCTTTTGTATGGGCTCAGAGAGCTTCAATTCAGTAAATAGCACAGGTTTCTTTGTTCGTCTGAAACAGGGGGTCAAATACATAACATATATGCGGGCCAGAGCACGGGTACGTGTAATGTATAGAGACATAAGATAAGCATCTCATGATTTGTTTTAACTTGACCCCGCAAAGGCGCGCGCCGGCATTCGCCATGGTTCCCGTTAAGGTCATACATCTGGTGAAACGTGTCGAGGCAATCGACCGTGAAATTGCCGAGCTGCACCAGCTCGTCTCGGGAATCGACGCCGCGCGCTCTTATCGCAATCCACTGAAAATTGCTGCTGAGCAACAGATCAACAATCTTGTCGGCGAAAAAGTGAAACTGATGGATCTCAAAATTGAAAACCCGCCTGAGTTTCTGTCAAAGCACGTGGGTGAAAATATCGCAGAACCTTCGACGCAGCCACGCATTGCGCTCGAAGCCCTTCTTGGCGGCACTACATCCACCTATGTTGCGGCGCGCCGTGAAGAGGCACCAGACGAAACCATTAGAGTCGGAGCACAGAACCCCCTGAAGTCTTTCACACGTATGATGAACGTTGATGAAATTTTGCCGAAAACCACGGGAGATACCGGTTCGCGCATTCGTCGCGCAGAGAAGCCAGCCTCGCGTACGCGCGCCGATATTCTGCGCGACCTGCCGCCTTTGCAATACTGAATCATACAGCCATCGAGTTCGACCCGTCTTAAGCTTTCAGGCCTTACCGCTTGACGGGTAGGCGTGGCGTGTGAGCTGCGTGTGATGCAGCCATCTGAACCTATCAGTCTTCGCAGGCGCTTCATTGGCATGGTGTTCGTCAGCTTTCTCGCGAATGCCGTAGTGGTGGTGTCGATTACCTGGCTGAGCGGATTCTTTATCGCACCCGAGCAGCGTTTTCTAACGGTCATGTTTGACTCAGATTTCGAAGTGCTTTTCGTGTCGCGCATATTGCCCTTTCTGATTGTGATGCCCATCATCGCTTATCGTTTCGCGCCGTGCTTTGCTGGCGATTTTCGTGAAAAAGTCGAGGCCTCGGTTTCACTGCAGAAGCGCGTCTTGCAGCTGCCGATCACGACTGCCGTTATTGCCACAGCTGGGTGGGTAATTGGCATCTTTGCCTTCGGTTTGATTATTTCGTTTTTCCGATCGGGTACGCCGCGCAGTTTCGTCATCGATTCGCTGATTTTTTCCTGGGTGCTTGCTGCGATGGCTTTGATCGTAATGTATTACCTGCTTGAGTTTATGAACCGGCGCCTTATTCTGCCACATGTGAGCGCAGGCTTTCAGATCGAGGCGCTCAAAGGCACATTCAACCTTTCGATGCGCATGCGCCTCGCTTTACACCTGGTCGCGACCGTTGGCCTGCCACTCGCAATTCTCTCGCGCATCATTTTTTTTCTCAACCAGCTCAAGCCGGCCGAATCGGCTTATCTGCCGGCGAAAGATTTCATTTTGCTACTGGCGGTCATTATCATCACGGGTCTTATTCTGACCTGGCTACAGAGTAAATTCATCAGCGCACCGCTCAAGGCAATGCAGGCAGCCACCGAACAGGTGCAGCGCGGAGATTATGACGCGCATGTCTCTGTCACCTCGGGTGATGAAATCGGTGCGCTCGCGGTTGACATCAACGCCATGGCCAAGGGACTCAAAGAGCGCGAAGCGATGCGAGATATGTTTGGCAAGCTCGTCGACCCTTCGGTCAGGGACTACCTGTTGCATAACCGGTCTGCGATAACCGGCGAGACGCGTGAGGTCACGATATTGTTTTGTGATCTCGCCGGGTTCACCTCGTATTCTGAGCAAGAGTCACCCGAGGCAGTGGTTGCCTTTCTCAACGGTTATTTCAGCGTTGCGCAGAAGGTGGTCACCACAAATGGTGGCATTATCAACAAATTTATCGGCGATGCATTCATGGCGCTCTTCAACGCGCCCGTGCCACTCGAATCGCATGCCGCATCGGCGGTGCAGGCTGCTCGCGATTTTCGCAGCCATTTTGAGCGGCTGCGGTCTGGGTATGGTCAGGGCGCACCCCGGTTTCGCATCGGCATACACACCGGTGAAGTCATAGCCGGGCGCATCGGCAGCGAAGACCGGCAAGAATACACAGTCATTGGCGATGCCGTCAACACCGCTTCGCGCATTGAGGCACTCGGCAAAAAGGTCGGCGAAAACATGCTGGTTTCAGATGCGACGGTCGCGCAGCTTACAGAGGCCGGTCTCAGGCGGGTTGGCAGCGTGCGCCTGAGGGGAAAATCTACCCCAACGGGCATCTACGCTATCTAACCCCGCTGAACGGGCTGTACACAAACCCGCGAGACTATCCGCTTGACAGACCCGGCGGATTTTGTTTAGCTTGCCCATGAATTTCTTGCAGAGCGTTTATCTGGACTATTTCACCATCGGGTCAGTGATACCGGTTTTGTTCATGTTCATCTGCGCTGCCGCCTTCTTTCAGGTAAAAGAAAAATCGCGCGCGACAAAGGTGTTGGCCAACGGTCTGCTTGTCTACGGTATATTCGTTTCAAGCTATATAATCGCCTCGATGTTCTATCATCCGCTCGCGGCATACCACCGCTGGTCGACCGTAGGATTCGTGTTATTGGCTGTTACCTTGTTGTCTCAGATATTTTTTGAATTTCCCGAACCCATGTATACCCGAACGGCAAAGGTTTTGGCGCGCGTGATGACTGTCATAGCGATAGGTTTTGCCGGCTGGTTCATGCACCAGACCTCTGATGTTGGCTACGTTTATCATTTTGAAGGCCATTATTATGATTTCGATGCCGACGAAGCGAGCTACGTCATTTCGCTCGCAATTTTTGCATACGTATTCGTTATGATCGGCGTCGGTTTGTGGCGCACTGTAAAATCCCAGGGCCGCGATCGATTGATTACGCTTGGTCTGCTCTTCGGCATCATCGCCGCGACCATTATTCCGGCTTACCTGAATACATTAAGTCGAGAAGGTGGTATGGACCGCGGAACTTTTCAAACCGCATTCGACCTCTCGACGATTCTAGGCGCGTTTGTCATTGTAATCATCTACATGAACAACACAAGCGACAAGACGACTTTCATGGCGAAAATAATTCTCGTTGCCGTCGTTGTGTTTCTGTTGATGTTGCAAGGCATCGCTTATTTTTCGTTTCAAGACAAAGAAACGGCTTATGACGGCGTCAAGAGCGAGCAGGCAAGCCGTTTTCGCGAGACTGGCCTCGAGCCTGAGGCGATGCGTTACGCTATCACGTATGACCTCGTGAAGAAAAAAGCCGACCTGTCTAAAACGATCGCTGGCTCTGATGTGTCTACAGACGATCAGATTAATGGCTACGAGTTTTCGAATCTCTGGCAAAAAATCTACTACCTTCCTGAAGATATCGCGTTTAAAGACAATATTGAGAAAATTCTGCAATCAGCACCGCCGACCTTTGGTGGATACCGTCTTGCGATTCTGCCGTTGCTCGAGAAAAAAGAGACTTGCGATAAGGCAAGCATTCTCAGAAAGATTGCGGCGCTGCAGCGACCGGTTATACACAGCCATTTCAAGCTGAAAAAGATTCCTGATTTTCAGTTTCGGGAAAGGGCCGAAAAATTTCTCTCGAAGGCCGGCCGTGGCTTCGGAACATTCAGCGAGGCTATGCTTGCCTATCTCAAAGAAAATACCACCGATAGCGGCGCTGAGCTGAAAAAAAAGTTACTCCAATTTGCACAAGAGGTGGTTCCGCCGGGGGCGAGGCACTATCGCTCTGACAAGAGCAATGGAGCGCATTATACGGCATACGTTGGCATCGACTACAAGAAAGGTAAAATCGTTGAAGTTGGTTTTGATTATCTCGATTATCGTAAATTCGTTCATCCCCTGGGTCTGAAGTTTCTGATGTTATTGTTCGCCGCGATGATTCTGATTATCGTGGGCTTTCCGATATTTTTCAGCCGCGCCCTTGTTACCCCGCTCAACAGCCTGCTTTCAGGTGTCAATCAGGTGAACAACGGCGACCTGAATGTCGAGCTGCCGATCTACGTTGAAGACGAAATCGGTTACCTGTCGCGCTCATTCAACGGCATGGTGCATTCGATCAAAGATTCAAAACAGAAGCTGCAAGAATATGCCGAAACGCTAGAAGACAAAGTCAAAGAGCGCACCGCTGAGTTGCAGAAGGCCTTTGAAGAAGTTAATGCGCTCAAGAAGCAGCAAGACGGCGACTACTTTCTGACCAGCCTCTTGACGCACCCTTTAGGGTCGAATAAAGCCAACAGCCCGAACCTTAATGTCGACGTTCTAGTCGAGCAGAAGAAAAAATTCGAGTTTCGCAAATGGGCCCGCGACATTGGCGGTGACACGTGCATCACGAGCACGGTGACGCTCAAGGGTAAACCGCACACGATTTTTCTCAATGCCGACGCCATGGGCAAGTCGATGCAGGGTGCCGGAGGTATTCTCGTTCTGGGGTCGGTCTTCCATTCGGTTATCGAACGCACGAAACTTTCGCCCAAAGAAGCCGACGTGTTTCCCGAGCACTGGCTGAAGTATACCTTCGTCGAGCTGCACCGCGTATTCGAAGTTTTTGACGGTTCGATGCTGATCTCGCTCGTCATGGGCCTTATCGACGACGAATCGGGGCTCATGTATTATATCAACGCTGAGCACCCCTGGTCGGTGCTATACCGTCAGGGAAAAGCCGAGTTCATCGAAAAAGAACTGGTACTGCGCAAGTTAGGCACTCAGGGTGTTGCCGGCCAGATCGAAGTCTGCACACTGCAGCTCGAACCCAAAGACGTGATCTTCGTTGGCTCAGACGGTCGCGACGATCTGCTGCTGGGTTATGACTCTGAAGGCGCGCGCATCATCAACGAAGACGAGCAACTTTTTCTCAAGGTCATCGAAGAGGCCGATGGTCAACTCGATCGAATTCGCGACGTGCTCGAAAACTACGGAGAACTGACCGACGACCTTTCACTCCTGCGCATTGGTTATAAAGAAGATGTGCACCACGACCACACGCAGCTGACGCAGCACGTGATTCAGCTGTTAAACCGGGCACGGCTCGCTGTGAAAGCTAACCAGTTAAAAGTAGCTATTGGTGACCTTGAAGAGGCGCACCGCATCGACGACTCGCAGCCAGAAGTGATGCGCGATCTGATAAAGGCGTACCTTAAAGACAAGCAGTTCGAAAAGGCAGCGAATCTTGCCGAAGATTACATTCACATCAAGCCCGCTGACTCTGAATTTCTGTATATAGCATCGTATTGCCACAAAGTGCTGCAGAACTACAAGAAGGCAGCTGACTTCGGTGAGCGCCTGCGTCTGCGCGACCATGACATGGTTAAGAACTTGGTGAATCTTGCTGATATTTATTATCTGCAGGGCCTCTATGGCCGATCGCGTACGATTATTGATTTCGCCGCAAAAATCGATCCTCATAATCTTAAGGTGAAACGTGTGCTTGAAGCGCTCTCGCGCAAGAACACAACGCCTGCCTGACGACGATGGCCGCTGCTGAAACGGGCTCGATCGCCGAACGCGAAGCAGAGCTACTTGCAGATTTCGAGGTCTTTGACGATTGGGCCGATCGCTATGGTTATTTGATCGAATTGGGTGAAGCGTTGCCAGAGCTGGCGGCCGCACACAAGACCGAAGCGAACAAGGTGCAGGGATGCCAGTCACAGGTATGGCTCGTTGCACAAAAGAAAGATGGCAGAGTTTACTTCGATGCCGACAGCGATTCTGCGATAACCCGCGGATTGATCGCGCTGCTCGTGCGCCTGTTCTCAGGTACCACCAGTGAAGAGATTGCCTCGGCAAACCTGTCGATTATCGAGAAGCTAGGTTTTGCCAAACACCTTTCGATGTCGAGGGCAAATGGCTTTGCTTCGATGGTACAGATGATCAAGCGTCTTGCCAGTCAGTCATGAGCCGTTCGCCGATTTTGTTCATTGCCGCGTTCATCACGGGCAGCCTGGTGCATGCGCAGCCGACCAATGGCAATACGGGCAAGGTCATCTGGAGCGACGTCTATCTGCTCGAACTGGCGCGCCCGGGGCTTGAGGGGCCTGAAACAAAGGCGTATCTCGCAGGTGTAACCCAAAATCTCATTGCCGATGAGCTGTCGTTGCAGCGCTCAGCCGTAACCCGAGGAAAACTTTCGCCCCTCAGCATCGAATATTCATTGCAACCGACGCACGACGCTCTTCCCGCCGATGAAAGAGCTGCGCTGCTCGCGAGGTATGCCAAGCCCGAAGTGTTGCCATTAAAAATCGTGCGCGTGCCGGCACTGCCTGCCGACGCCAAAGACTGCGCCAATCGCAAAGACGATCGCTACACTCTCTCGACTCGTATTCGGGCTGCGGGTACCAAGGTTACGCTGCATGTGGCGCTCTGCCAGGGGCCAGAAATCTTGCATGCCCAGAGCACGACCGTCGATGAACAAGAACTCGTCGCGGGCGTGACGCGCCTCGTGAACCCTATTCGCGCGAAACTCACTGGCGACAATTTTGCTTCTTTAAAAATCGAAACCAACCCCGAACATGCGTCGGTCTATCTCGACGACCAGTTTTTGGGCAAAACCCCGGTCAACTATTCATATCTGATACCGGGAAAATACCGCCTCGTTGTCAAACACGAAGGTTACGAATCGCAGGCAGTCAATATTGAAACGCGCAGCGGCGCCGTCTTTGCGCAGGCATTCACGCTGTCGCCGGGCAAAACCGGTGGTCGACTTGAACTCGTGACAGACCCCCCTGATGCGCGCATCTATCTAGACGCGGATTATAAAGGCAAGACACCCAAGACGCTTGAGAATATAACGCTCGGCACGTATCGCTTGCATCTGCTGGTGCCCGAAAAAGGTGAAGTCTACAAGACTATTACCCTTACCGAGACCAGCCCTTCGCTCAAAGTCTCGGAAACACTGACCGACTTTGTCGACCAGCGCCAGTCGGGTCTATTGGGTTTGTCTTATAAGACCTGGTATTACATGTCGCTCACAACCTCTGCCGTCTTTTTCGGCAGCGGCATCGCGTTTTATGTCTGGCGCGACGAAGCGCAAGAACAGATTTTCGGTCGTTTGAGCGGTAAGTCGGTTTCACAATACACCGCTGAAGACAATGCGTTTCTCGCCGAGCAGAACGCGGCTTATGCGACCCGCGGCTCGTATGCAACTGCATTCACTGTCAGTGCAGGTTTTTTTGCAGTGCTCTCGATTTACTTCTACGTGCAGCACCTGCTCTCGGCAGACGAAGGCATCGTCATGAAGCAGAAGCCGAAAACCGAAGAATATGAGATTCGGGTAGGCGCGATGCCAGGCAACCAGGGTATTTCAGCGCATTTTCATTTCTAAGCCGCCCCAAGCGGGGTGGCGCGCCCTATTTCGCTGAGCGAGCTGATGTTCGGTTTTGCGCCGGCGAATAGAAAATGCGGTATACGGTTGCTGCGAATTTCGAGGTAGTCATAGGCGTCCCACGTTGCGGCGCGCAATAAATCACGCTCAGAGAACTTTTCTTCTTTTTGCAAGGCGCGCAATTCTTGCAGCACCGAAAGGTCTGTGTTGGTGGCCAGCGAATCGGTACCAATCAGCATCTTGAGGGGCGCATTTTTCAGTGTTTCCCAGTTGGTGCGTTCGATGCCCAGGTGCTTATTTGAGCGATGACATATGACCCATGCTGCGTGCGGCACGTAATCTGCGAGCTTGTCGATGTCTTCAACGCGGGCGGCCGACAGATGCACCAGCAAGAGTTTCTTGAAAGAGAGCATTCCTACTGAATGCAGGTAGTCGACTGCTGAACGCCCCTGCATTTCGTTGTGTTTCACATGCTGGCCAAGCCTTTTCAGAAAAGCAACAATTTCGCCGCGATCGTACTGAAAATCGATTTCGTCGTGGCTCTCGAGCAGGTGAATTGAGACTGAAGTGTGCCGGGCCTTTTCGCGCACGAAATGCATCTGCAGGGGTGACGAGCCATAAACAGAATGTACTGTCGGATAGAATGTCGAATCAAGATTCAGTAATTCGCGCGCCTTTTCAATGCGCTGTATGTCACTCGGTGAAGAAAAACCGAGAAGCTCAAGGTAGCGGTTGCCGCTGAAGTTTGGCAGGTCGCGCAAGAAGCGAATGAAGTCAGTGCTGTTGCAGATATCGCAAAAGAAAAATGTGCCCTGTTCTTCTGCGCGGCGAATCGCATCGACTGCCGCCTGGCGAATGTGTTGGCTGGTCATTTTGCCGCGGGTTGCCTGTATGATGCCGCCCATATCGGTGATATGGCTGCCGTAGGGCACCTTCGAGGCCATGCACGAGAGTTCTATGTGGCTGTGCGCGTTGACAAAACCAGGCACGACAACACCAGGCGGCAACAACCGTGAAAAAAACTCTTTGGGCGCCTTACCGAAACCTGAGTCGACAATTTGTTTTCCCGATACGATGTACCAAGGGTCTGCCCTGAAGTCTGCCTCGCGTGTGAGACCCCATTCGCCGCGCAGTACTTCGAATAGATTCATCAGTGCCTAAGCGGTGATTTCGCCACGCGGTGTCGATTATTAACAACAACGTACGGCGAACGCCGCGCCCCCAAACCTAACGGGGAAAAAATCTGAATCTCACGCGCCATCGCCCACACTCATAATTGCCTTGAGCGCTTCGGCCGGTGTTTTGGCGGCAATTACCTGAGCGCGCGCTTCTGCGCGGTAGAAAACCCGCGCTATTGATGCCATAACTTTCAGGTGTGCCTGCAGCGCCGACTTTGGCGCTACGAGCAACACGACGATATGTGCCTTCGACCCGTCGATACTCTCAAATTCGATACCCTCTGGCAGAATTGCGCATTGCGTCATGAGGTTGCATGCGCCTGCGACGACGGCATGCGGTATCGCCATTTGTTCACCGATGCCGGTGCTCATCAGTTGCTCGCGCGCAATCAGCTCGCGTTCGATTTCTGCGCAAAGTTCACTGCTTACCTGTTCGCGCTCGCACAGGGCCCGACAAAGACCCGCCATGAGGGTCCATTTGTCAGTGAGATCAAACCCCCCGGGGTTGGCCGCAGAGATGATGTGAATGTTCGCTTCAGTCAGAGACTCGCGCCAGGGTCGGTGTTCACCGTCAATCTGCACGGGGGAATTATGTCACCCGGTTTTCAGGCAGTCAATCAGTTTAGGTGGGCGGCGATCATTACCTTGACATGCTGCGCGGGGGGCCTGCCAAGGTATGCGGGTATGCAAGACGAGCTCGCCAAAAAATTGCGTGTCGCGTGGGTCGCCGACATCTTCGATGAGGTCTCAGGCATCATTACCGACACCGAAGAGATGTATGAACTAGCGCAGGCGCGTGGGTATTTCTGGCAACCGGTGACGACATACAAGAAACCTATACATCCTTTTCATATTTTCGACCCGATTCTGCCTGTGCCGACCGGCAGCTTTTACAAAGGCACCAGCATGTATGTGCCCGATTTTCTGCGTGTCGTGCAGTTCTTTCGCAAGAACAAGTTTAACGTGCTTGTCTCGAACACGCCAGGCGTTATGGGCATGCTCGCGATGGCGGCAGCGAAATATCTTTCGCTGCCCTGGGTAGATATTTACCACACTGATATCGACTATTACATGAATGACCTTTCGGGTCGCCTCGTTAAACCGTTTGTGAAAAATCCCGCGCTCTTTTTTCTTAAACAATACCAGAAACAGGCAGACCTGATTTTCGTGCGCACGCGCGAGTTTTACGATTTGATGGTGAAAAAGGGACATGACGAGCGTAAGTTGCGGTATTACCCGGCAGGCGTGAACGCGCGCCACTGGAACCCCGAGAATGCCGACCGTGCAGCTCTCGCCGAACACGGCATCGACCCCGAAATGACCGTCGTTATTTTTGTAGGGAGGATTACCAAAGTGAAAGACATTGAGTTTTTGTTGCGGTATTTCACCGAAGAAAAGCCTGAGAAGGCGGTTTGCGCCGTAATCGGGGGCGGCCCCGAAAAAGACATGTATGAAAAAAAATACGCAGGTGATCGCATCAAATTTCTCGGTGTGCAGCGCGGTGCAGCTCTGCAAAAACTCTATGCCAGCGCTGACCTTTAT